>NZ_JARVXG010000027.1:0-15000 GCF_029848115.1 Methanobacterium formicicum
ATGAAACTAATTAGTTTCATAAAATATGTTGAGGAATTTCATGGCATTTGACTATAATAGCATTATACCCCTTATTTCAAGTATAGCATTGTTAATTTCTATATTAAGTGCATATTACACTTATTATCAGAATCAACGTAAAATGGAAGTTGATTTATGGATTCATAAACATGATGGTACATCCATGGTAACTTTTATGTGGATTTAATCCTAGTTATCGTTCTTTAGCACTAATCAACTTTAGTTTAATAGCAGATAATAAACCAATCACCATATTGGAAAGAGCACATGAAGTAAAACTGGAAAAGGAACTAATTTTAGCTTACGAATTGGTAAAAACATAGATCTACCCCATATGCTGGGAGAAGGACAAGCTGTGTTTTTCTCAATTACTGCACAGCAATTAGCCTCTTTATTGTATATTAATAATTATAGGAATAAAGTTAGATTATCTGGATGTTTTAAAACTGCTCAAAAGAAAATTTATAACACTGAATCAGTGCTTGATTTTGATATTGAGAAATACAGGTTTCATTGACACCTACAAAAAACCAATCAACATATATAACCCAGCAAGAGCAATTACAACCCCAGAAATAATCCGTATCCAATCTGAATATTTTAAAATGGATTTGAAATCTATTTTTGACATTAAAAATGCTATTAATAGTATGGTTAATGAAAATCCTCCTGCGAAGATGGCCATATTTATTATACTGTAACCTATGTTTCCGGTTGATGCACTGTAGGTGGCTACTGCCACCACGTAAGGACCGAAACAGGGTGACCATGCCAGGCAGGTTAAAAATCCCATTAGAAAAGATCCAACTATTCCCTTTTGAGAATCAGGCGTATTGGAAATAGAGAGTGTGGAAATATTAAACAGCCTTTTATTGACAATAAACAGGACCCCAATTATAACCAGGATAAATGCCGCCGCTATTCTGAAATACAAAAGATAATAATTTATGGCAGCTGTGAATATGGCGGTTAAGATGGTTATTATGGCAAAAAGAAGGAAAAATCCCAGCCCAAAGGCAACTATCTCAGTATTCTTTCGTTTAAGTAGGGAAAAGCCCACCACAACTGGTATGAGTGGCAGGACACAGGGCGATATTATGGATGCTATACCTGCCAGAAAGGATAGTAGATAACCGGTTTCCATTTTATCTCCCGTATATCATTACCATTGTGCATTTGTGCATTTTTTTCGTTGGAAAACTAATTTTGTCCTTATTTTGCCTTATTCTGTTCTTATTCTGCCTTTATTCTGCCCTTATTTGTCTTTATTGTATCTTTATTTGCCTTTATTCCCAAATTAAACCCTATTATACTATAATCCTACTATATCTGGCTCAGTAACTTCTCTGGACTCTGGTATCCGACTATTCTCTTTATTTCATTGCCATTTGAGTCCAGTATCAGCATGGTAGGGAGACTGTAAGCCTGGTACTTTGAACTGGGTTCTGGATTTTTATCCACGTCTATCTTTACCAGTACATAATTTTGTGACAGTTTTTCCTGGACCTCCGGGGAGGTGAAGGTGTTTTTATCCATTTCACCACAGTAAGTACACCAGTCTGCATAAAGATCCACGAATACAGTTTTATTTGTAGCTTTCGCTTCCTGGATGGCCTGATCTAAATTATCATTCCATTTTAAAGTGTCCGGATTATTTTCTGCTTCTTTATTGGTTGAATTAGAAATAACCAGTCCCACCACTAAGAGTGCTGCCACGATAATTACCATCCCCACCAGATATTTATTCATGGTTTTATACTGGAATTTCACCATAATATATTTTGTTTACAATTATTTACAATCGGAAGGAAAATAGGATAAAATAATTTTTATTGCCGAAATTCAATATTTTTGAAGTGTTTAAATAAAAATACAGTTTTTAAGGTTAAAAAAGAGTTCAAAGTTAAAAAAATGGTTTTGAAGGAAAAATAATGAAATAAATTAAAACATCCAGTTAATTCAGTTTCAAAACCACGTTATCTCCCACTTCCACTCCAATATCCCGGGCTATTGGTCGGCACTTGGCATTCAGGAGGCAGAATACAGGTTTATCCCCCAGGTCCATTTCCCCCAGGCCTTCGTAGTTACCTAAACCCTTGGATATTACCAGGTCGGCATGTGAAAATTCCTGTTTAAATTCCGGGGAAAGATCCGCATACAACACTCCCACGGAATCGGTGCCGGTGGTGATGAGCCGGGCCACTTCATCTAAACCCACTTTACGTGCTTCAACCAGGCAGGCATCGTTTAGAATGGGACCATCCTTCAGGGCCATGGTGACCTCCACATCATATTCCTGTAATTTTTTAATGAGTAATTTATCGAATACTATTTCACCAACATTATCCGCCAGGTAAAGGACAGTTTTGGCCTTTTTTAGTTCAGCTTCCAGTTCTACAGAGTGATCCACCGAGAGATCTTTTTCTACGGTAGACATGACCAGGCCCTCAATGTCCGAGTTCAATCCCAGTGCTCCGAAATCAAGGACATTTCCAGCTATGGCTGCTTTAAGATAGTTTTTAAAGGAACCGTCTTTTTCCAGTATCTTTTCCACTTGTGGTAGGAACTGGAGGGCGATTTCATCGGATTTTTCACGCTGCTCATGGTAGGGGTCGGGGTTTCCAGTTTCCTGTTTAATGGTACGGTGGATCTTGGTACCTATCTGGTTGGAAACTGCCCCTTTCTTAAATTCCTGGCAGAGTATACGGTTGATCTTTTCGGTGACCTGCATTTTCAGGTCCTCATCATCTGTGGCCAGGTCCAGGGCTTCCCTGGACTGGCGAAGGAAACACGATGCGCATTCGTAATGAACTTTCATGATATCACTTAAATTAGTCGATTAGTCTTTATAATTGATTCATTTAATTAATTCAAACTTTTTAGTAGCATTCCTCAATAGATTTCAACTTAACTTTCAATCAACTTAACTTTCAACTTGTTTAGATTCTTATTTCCACTGTAGAAAATCTCCCCCGTATTATAGGGCAGATTCTTGAGTTCATCCCGGTTCCAAGGATTCTCATGTAGAATAAATCTCCTGTAGAATTAAATTCTCCACCCTACTGGGTGAAAGGGTAGGGTGAAAGGCACAGTATAAACACGGCCACAATAACCACCGCTATTATTTTACGGTTCCGGTCCATGGGGGCCACATTGTCCAGTGCACCAGGGTGTCCCTTGTTCATGAAATAAATTACAACCATGAGGGCGGCCATTAAATACCATCCCAGAACTACGGTGATCATTATTCCCACAATGGACACGAAGGAGTGGATTTTCTGACTGAAAAAGGACCGGGATATGTGTCCTCCATCCAGGAAAGCCACCGGCATCAGGTTTAACATGGTGACCAAAATTCCCACCCATCCGGCAAAGGCCACGGGATGCAGGAGGAGCACCTGCCCCTCATTGGCAGCGGGAGCCACCAAGTAAGTGAACAGCTGCATAATCAGTGGTGGCACAAAAACCATTGAAACCTCAGGATTGGTGGCTACTGTAGAAAGTTTCAGGCCAATCAGGAGCACCGGGATGGCCACAATGAAACCCGCCAGGGGACCACTGTATCCCAGGTCGAATAATGCTCGGCGGTTGGGTATGGGGGATTTGATATTTATAAGGGCCCCAAAAGTACCGATTATGGTTGGTGCGGGTATGAAGTAGGGTAGGGTGGCATCCACTCCGTGTTTTCGGGCAGCGAAAAAGTGGGCCAGTTCATGGGCTCCAATTATCCCCAGGAGGGCCACGGCAAAGGCCACTGCCTGCCACATGTCTCCCTCTCCCAGGTAGTACCCGGCAAAGAGGGTGGTGCCAATGGTGGCCAGGAGAAGAATCACATTGATGTGTATCTTAGATTTTCCTTTTTCCTGTTTCTTGGCTATGTTAATTTTATAATAAGTACCCTCTGGACTTATAAAGGGAACAAATCCCAGTTCATCCAGTTCTTTTACCAGTTCCTGGAAACTGTGGGGGTTATAATCTCCCACCAAAAAGTAAGACCCTTCCTTACCACCATCCCCATCGGAAAATCCGATTATTGGAAAATAGTGGGAAATTGATTGTTCAATTAGATGAAAGTCATCCACATATACACTTCCTGGGTTATCTCCATGGATTACACTGTAAATTATTGATGTTTGATTCTAAAACTTACTGTAAATTGATTATTAATTAGTAAATTATTCAGTTAAACTCAGTGAATACTAATTATCCCCCGTAAATTACCTTTATTACTTCAATTATGTCCCCATTTTCAACAGATTCTTCTTCGATTATTATGGACTGGTTTTTCTTAACCACCACAGTTTCTACTGGTATTTCCATCATTTGGAGAAGTTCTTTTACTGTTTTATTTCCTTCAACATCTATTTTCTTTTCATCTTCCCCGATGATAACCGTAACTTCCATGATCTTTATTCTCCAATTGTTTTTTTAACTTGTATTCTCTTTTTTTTAAATTGATTAACTTGGTTATATTAATTCTTTATTAATTTCTTAATTCTTTAACCTGATTTTTTCTCCCACATTTTACGGAAGCTGCAGGCTTTGCAGAGTTGGCCGGATGCGGGTTCTCCGCATTCAGTGCATTCTCCAGTGTGGTTTTTCCGGGAAAATTCCTTTTTAAGGACGGGTTTTATCTTATCAAAACCCCTCAGTGTGGAGTACATTATGGTGGGATGGTCCAGGCTGATTTCCTTGAGGAAGTCCCTCACCTTGGCGCGGAAGGAATCCCCGGCATAAGGGCAGCCGGCCAGGTGGACGGGTAGATCCCGGGCCACCACGTAGAGGGCGGTTTCCTTCTCTGGGATCTCCCGGAGGGGTTTGATCTTGACGGTGAATCCCTCGTAACTGGATTCTGATTTGATTCCAATGCGGGTGAGGTTCTGTATGTTTCCCTCCATGTAGTTCATGAGTATGGACTGGGCCTCGTCATCCAGGTTGTGTCCGGTGGCTATTTTGTTGGCTCCTTCTTCCCGGGCCACCTGGTTCAGGATCCAGCGGCGGAACACTCCACAATAGGTGCAAGCATTCCGGTCAGTTGAATCGACCATTATTTCATCTAAGGTACGGCCCACGTAGTCTTTAAAGGAGACCACCCGGTGTTTCACACCCCATAGTTCGGCATTTTTCCGGGCAATGTCCACTCCTTCCTCCCGGTAGCCACAGATACCTTCGTCAATGGTTACTGCCACCAGGTCGATTATTCTCCTTTCCCGGAGGTTGTTCAGGATGTCCAGAACCATTACACTATCCTTTCCCCCGGATAAGGCAACTAAAACCTTATCTCCCTTGTCTACCAGGTTTTGGCGGCGGATGTCCCTCAGGACTTTGTCCTGGGTCAGTCTGATGAAACATTCCTGGCAGAGTATCTGTCCGGATTGCTTTCTTTTGATGATGATCCGGGGGTTACCGCATTTATCACATACTTCCATTGATATTTTACTCCTTGGTTGGGTAGAACACCCATTACCTTAATCATTTCTTTATTTTAGGTTAGGTTTATTTTGAATTGTAAAAATTAAATAGGATCTCAGATTATTCATGATCTTTTTTTGATTATATTTAGAGACCTTTTTAGATTATACTAAATTTATGATCCAGTAAATAATTTCTCAGTACTCCATGAACTTTTCAAACAATGGGAAATCCTGGACATAGTTTTTGCCCAGTTTAAGGGCGTCTTCGGCTTTCTGTAGTTCCTGTCCCAGGTAGGCTGCGTGTTCCATCCGGGAGACCAGTTCTCGGTTTATTATTTCCTGGTACAACTCCCAGGCAGTCTGCCCGTAGAGGGCCACTGTGGGTTGCATCTTCTGGTAATGAACCACCATTATGCTCCCCTCCTGCAGGCTGATTTTAAAGCTACCCCTTGGGTCCTGTTTGAATTTATACTCTGCACTGACAGTTACCTCCGGTACATCCACTTCTTCCTGGATGGACTCTCCCCGGCGCTTGTCCTTGAAGACCAGGAGGTTTATCCCCAGGTCCTTGGGTATGGATCCCCTCATCTTGGAGAGGAACATCATCTTGGCAGAAATTGCCAGTTCTTTCACACTTCCCCTGGTTTTACCACTTTCTTCCGGGGTGAAGAGAATGCTGGATCCCAGTTCCATGGATATCCCAGATAAAAGGGCGTTAACCCCCACAGAATCCACATCCATTAACTCAGTCACGTTCCCTATGCCAAAGAAAACCGGACACTTTACAGGGACTGTTTCCTGGAATCTACGGCAGGCAATAATCGAATCAACCATGCTCTTACTGTTCACCGGGTCCAGTATAGGGTCGGCAATGACCTCGATACCTTTACATTTTTCTTTTAAATCCATCAACGAATTTACCCGTTGGTCTATGGTTTCCGGGACCCATCCCCTCCGGTAATCCGTGGGCAGGATGACTGCCGGGATCCTGGCCCGCTGGAGGGCGGGTAAAACCTCGGAGTAGTTCCCGTGGTCCAGGCTTAACACCATGTCCACCCCGGCATCCACGGCCACCAGGAGTTCCTCACTCTGCAGGGTGTCTATGCTCACCGGTACCTCCAAGTTTTCCTTTAGAAGCTGGACCATGCCCGGTATCCGGGAGGACATGTTTTCCCCGGCGATCATTCCAATGTCCACCATGTTGGCCCCGGATTTGACAAAGTATTCTGCCTTTTTTAAGAGTTCTTCCGGACTTAACAGGGGCGCGTTGGCAATTTCCGCCAGCACCCTCATGGGGAAGTCTTCACCCACCGGAAGGTCACCCACCAGGATGTTTTCCGGTTTTTGGAGGAGTTTTTCAGTGTTTTCCTGGTTACCCTCAAAATCCTCAATGTATTTCAGGGCTCGTTTCCTTTGTTCTTCCTCAATGAGTTTATCTGCAGATTTTTTAGGGGATAGGTCCAGTTTATCCACCATTTCCAGGACGATGTCCAGGTCAGCGGCATCAGTGGACCCCTTGTAAGCAGATATCCCCAATTCATCCTTAATGGGACTTACATCCTTGCGTATAAGTCCAGGGGTAATGATCATTTCCACTGATTCCAATTTTCCGTGAGGTAATGTGCGAAGCTCCCCTATGATCTTTTTAGGGGTTAAAAATGCAGCTATGGGTGTTTTAACCACGTGTACCTGCACGTTATGATCTGATTTTGAAGCTGCGTCTTTTACCAGTTTACTGGCCAGTTCGCCGGTGATTATCAGTATGTTCATTGCCTATTACCACCTTTCTTTTAAGGAAAGTAATCCCTTTAGAAGTAATTTCTATATGTTTCATAGAACTTAAAAATATATAAAGATGAAAAGGTAATGGGAAGATGATCAGCCTAAAATCAAGTGGGAAATCCCTTGGATTTACTTTCTTTCTGCACCCCATTTATTAAATAAAAAGAGATTTTTGAGCATGATCAATTAAGACATTATAATAACCATTATAATGCCATTAAAGACCATTTTATTCCATTAAGAGTTTTACATGGTGGGGGTACCCAACATGTATATATATTGTAAATTTATAATGATTAACTATGAGGAATGGAGGTAAATAGATGATCGAAATTCGCTTTCACGGACGCGGTGGTCAAGGAGCAGTTACTGCCGCAGAGATACTGGCAAAAGCAGCATTTGAAGACGGAAAATACTGTCAAGCATTCCCATTTTTCGGTGCTGAGCGAAAAGGCGCACCAGTTATGGCTTTTTCTAGAATAAATGACAAGCCCATAAGAAGAAGATATCAAGTTTATAACCCGGACCATGTACTGGTACTGGATGAAACCCTCCTGGAGGCCGTAGATGTATTATCTGGCCTTAAAAAAGGAGGTAAAGTAATAATAAATACCAAAGAAGATTTAGAATTGAGTGGTGCTGATGTGCACACCATCGATGCCACCGGAATTGCCCTGGAAACACTGGGAGTTCCCATTGTAAACACCGTGATGCTGGGAGCATTCGCCAAGGTGGTTGGTGGAGTTTCCCTGGACTCAATCATCAAAATAACCAAAGAAACTTTCCCTGGTCCAATTGGGGAAAAGAACGCTGAAGCAGCGAAAATTGCCTTCGAAAAGGTGGAGTAAAAAGGTGATCTAATGGTATCTACTGGAGCATGTGTTAAAGAACCTGGAAGCACCCGAAACAACAAAACCGGAAGTTGGAGAACCTTCAAGCCCATTCTGGATAAAGAAAAATGTATTGACTGCGGCAACTGTGTTCTTTTCTGTCCGGAAGGATGTATAAACCAGGATTACGATATAGATTACGATTACTGTAAGGGCTGTGGCATCTGCGCCGAAGAATGCCCAGTTAAAGCAATAAAAATGGAGAGAGGATAAAATGGTTCAAAAAGTTTATTCTTCCAACCGAGCCGTGGCTGAAGCCGTTAAAATGGCCAAACCCAACGTAGTTCCTGTTTATCCCATAACACCCCAAACAACCATTTCCGAATATCTGGCCCAGTTTGTGGCCGACGGGGACCTGAAAGCAGAATACATCCGTGTGGAATCTGAACACAGTGCAATAAGTGCTGCTTTAGGTGCTTCCGGAGCCGGTGTTCGAGTTTTCAGTGCAACCTCATCCCAGGGTCTGGCCCTGATGCACGAAATACTGTTTGCTGCGGCTGGTATGCGGAGCCCCATTGTACTGGTGGATGCAAACCGAGCACTATCTGCACCACTGAGCATATGGAACGATCAACAGGATTCAATTTCTGAACGTGACTCAGGATGGCTGCAGATATACGCAGAAAACGCACAGGAAGCCCTGGACGCAGTTTTGATAGCCTACCGAGTGGCCGAAGACCCAGAAGTCTTACTACCCTGCATGGTCTGTATCGATGGATACTTCCTGACCCACACTGTGGAACCACTGGATGTGCCCAGCCAGGAAGAGGTGGACCAGTTCTTACCACCCTACAAGCCCTACGCTTTCCTGGACCCGGAAAAACCCATGTCCATTGGAACCTTCACTGACCCGGACTACTACATGGAAGCCCGTTACGCCATAGAAGCAGCCATGGAAAAATCCAAAAACGTCATATCCAAGGCCAACCAGGAATTTAAAGAGGTGTTCGGCCGGGAATATGATCTCGTTGAAACTTACCGGTGCGATGACGCCGAAATCATCATGGTAGCCATGGGCTCACTCTGTGGAACCATAAAAGATGTTATCGATGATCTTAGAGAAGAAGGAGAAAAGGTAGGACTCCTGAAAATCAGGGTGTTCCGTCCCTTCCCTACCGAAGAAATTAAAGAAGTCCTGGAAAAAGCTTCCAAAGTGGCAGTGATTGATAAAAACATCTCATTTGGAATGGGAGGAGTGCTCTACAACAACATCCGAGCCACCACCAATGCCGATGCCCATGGATTTATAGCTGGACTGGGAGGAAGAGATATAACTCCTACATTCCTCAGGGAAATCATTGAAAAAACTAAAAACCCCA
This sequence comes from Methanobacterium formicicum, assembly GCF_029848115.1. Taxonomy (NCBI): domain Archaea; kingdom Methanobacteriati; phylum Methanobacteriota; class Methanobacteria; order Methanobacteriales; family Methanobacteriaceae; genus Methanobacterium; species Methanobacterium formicicum. Next base: position 9,427 of record NZ_JARVXG010000027.1, read on the forward strand.
CCGGAGAGGTGGAATGGATCGGACTCAAAAAGGAGGAACTCTAAATGGAAATCAGTGAAAAAGAATTCCTGGCCCCTGGACACCGAGGATGTGCCGGTTGTGGAGCTACCGTAGGTGTTAGACTGGCCCTGAAGGCACTGGGCAAAAACACGGTAGCTGTTTCCGCCACGGGCTGTCTGGAGGTTATCACCACCCCCTACCCGGAAACTGCCTGGGAAATCCCCTGGATACACGTGGCCTTTGAAAACGCAGCCGCAGTTGCATCTGGAGTGGAAAGAGCCTTAAAATCACAGGGAAAAGATGCCCAAGTAGTGGCCTTTGCTGGTGACGGAGGAACAGCAGACATAGGACTGCAGGCACTGTCCGGAGCCATGGAAAGGGGTCACAACCTGATCTATATCTGTTACGATAACGAAGCCTACATGAACACCGGTGTGCAGAGAAGTGGAGCCACCCCCTACGGTGCATCCACCACCACCAGCCCCCATGGTAAGGAAAGTTTTGGTGAGGACAAACCCAAAAAGAACATACCCATGATCATGGCAGCCCACGGTGTGCCCTACGTAGCCACCGCCAGCATATCCTACCCGGAAGACTTCATGAAAAAGGTTCAGAAAGCCCGAGAAGTAGATGGTCCGGCTTACATTCACTTACACCAACCCTGTACCACTGGCTGGGGTTTCAACCCCTCCAAGACCATTGACCTGGGACGTCTGGCTGTGGAAACCGGTTCATGGATACTCTATGAAATCGAGGATGGAGACTTCCGTGTCACCTACCGGCCACTGCAACGTAAAATGGTGGATGAATACTTACAGGCTCAAAAACGTTTCAAACATCTTACTGAATTAGAAAGAGAACGTATCCAGAAAAATGTGGATGCCATCTGCAGTGAACTCAAAATATAGGAGGCTTAGCCTTGGAAAAAATAATTATCCAGTCCGACCTCTGTGATGGGTGTTTGGACTGTCAGGAGGCATGTGCCCGGCTCCACGGAACTTCCGGGATCCTGGTAAGGGAAGTGGAGGGATCATTTTATCCCATTATCTGCCAGCACTGTGAAGATGCACCCTGCCAGTTGATCTGCCCCACCGAAGCCATGGGTGAAGAAGGTGTTGACCAGGAAAAGTGTATTGGCTGCGGACTGTGCATGATGGTTTGCCCCTTCGGTGCGGCAACCATACACGAACGAAAATCCCATAAATGTAACCAGTGCCCTGATCTGGACACCCCGGCCTGTGTGAAAGCCTGTTCCAAACGGGCCATAGCCAAGGTGGACACTGATAAGTTGCAGGCTGAAAAGCAGCGCAAACATATCGAAAAAATCACTGGTCTCGGTAAAAAGAAGAAAAGTTCCGATCTCATTAATGTAATGACCGCCAACACACGGGCTAAAAAGGCCCTGGATAAGGAGGCCTAGTAAATGAAAGAACTTATCTCCCAACCAGAACTCTGTGATGAATGCGGGAAATGCGAGCGTATCTGTCCCAAAAATGCCATAAGAGTGATCAGTGGCGTGCCAGTTTACTGTCTGCACTGTGCTGAAGAACGTGCCCCCTGCATGACCATCTGTCCAGAGGGAGCAATCGAAAAGATCAATGGAGCGGTTGTAATCCATGAAGAGGAGTGTATTGGCTGTGGACTGTGCCGGGATGCCTGTCCCATAGGAGCCATCAACCTGAATGAACGTGGAATCGCCACCAAATGTGACCTGTGCTTTGAACGGGACGAACCACTCTGTGTTTCCGTGTGTCCTAAAGATGCTCTTAAAATGAGTTCTGAAGATATCCTGGCGGACAAACGGGACCGCATAGCTAAAGAACTGGAAAGAGTTAAGATGATCATGAAATAATCTGATCATCATCCTCCCTTCCTCTTTTATTACTGTTTAGCCTTAACTTACTGTTTTATTGATTTTGAATACTATTTTAACCTAAGTTACTGTTTCATTGATTTATGAATATGATTTAAACTTAAATAGCAGTTTTATTAATTTAAGGGTTGATTTTTAACTTAATTCATTTGGGTATTATCCGTGCCCCTACCCATGACTGAAATTCCATTGATTCTACAATTTTTCCCTGGTTTTAAATTAAGTCAACGGTTAAAAATAAGGGATGATCCCCACTTACCTTCCCTTTCAGACAGGAGTAGAACTAAATTTAAATAAGGGTGGGGATTAAACTAGATTCTATGATTAGTCAAGAGAGGGTAGAAGAAGAAATTTGCCGATTATACAAGGAAGCGGTTATAAAACTCCCTGAAGATGTTAAGAATGCCCTGGAACATGCATTCGAAATTGAAGATGATGAGACTGCTCTTTTAAATTTAAAAGCTATTTTAGATAATATAAAAGCTGCGGAAGAAATGAATATTCCCCTCTGCCAGGATACCGGCCTCCCCATTGTATTTGTTAAGATGGGAAGGGTGGAAGTGGAAAATTTGAAGGAGGGTATTGTTAAGGGTGTGGAGAAAGCCACCGGTGAGGTGCCCTTACGCCCCAATGTGGTGGATCCACTCACCCGACAGAACACCGGGAACAACAGTGGCCGTTTCATTCCCCAGATTGACCTGGAACTGGTGGATAATGATGAACTGGAAATTACCATTTTCCCCAAGGGTTTTGGTTCCGAAAACAACAATGCCCTTAAAATGGCCCTCCCTGGTGAAGGTGAGGAAGGAATTAAACAGTTTGTCCTGGACACCGTGCTGAAGGCCAGTGGAAAACCATGCCCCCCCATTGTGGTGGGAGTGGGAATTGGTGGATCATCGGATATGGCCCTGAAACTGGCCAAAAAAGCACTTCTCCGGAAAGTTGGAGAGCACCACCCTGAGGAGAGAATGGCCCACCTGGAGGAAGAAATGTTGGAAATGGTTAATGCCACCGGAATCGGTCCCATGGGTTTAGGGGGTAAAACCACAGCTCTGGATGTTAAGGTAGAATACGCTGACACCCACACGGCTGGTCTTCCTATAGGGGTTTGTATACAGTGCTGGGCTGCCCGTAGGGCAACGGGAATCTTAAAAACAGAATAAAAATACCGTTATTCCACGGTTCCACTTTTTTATAAAAAAATTTAAACGGAAGAATATCTTCCTTAACCTGGAATGTTCTTTTTAGATGGAATTAAACCTTCATCCCTTAGTTCTTCGACCACTGCCGCCACCAGGATATATTCCTGATTAGTGTAGTCGGCTAAACTGGATATTGAAATATTTTCGTGGTGGTGAACATAATCCAGGATGTTCATTTTCATTTCCAGTCTTAAATTTTCATTTTTCCATTTGATCTTCAAGTTATCACTCCCCCTAGAAGCCCAACTTTTCACTAAATGTGTTGTACTTTACACTTGAAGTGTATGTCTGATCGGGTATATTAAATGGTTGGAACTGTATACCACATAAAATCCAGTTATTTAAGAATATGAAATTAAAAACCTTAAGTAACTCCAGAAATCTGTAGTTCCCCAATATAATCAAGAAAAAAAATAGACGACCATTAAATGGTCGTGGGTTAGGAAACCTACTCTTCTTCTGGTTTCTTTCCAATGGCAAACTGATCTTTTTCACAGGTGATCATGAAGATGGTTCTGTCTCCAATGTTTTCTGCACGGTCAGCAATTCTCTCCAGGAACCGGGCCAGGAACAGCAGGTAGATTAGGTAGGATATGGATTCCTTATCCTGGAACATACTCTTGGTAATGTCCTTAAGGGCGTGATCGAATAGATCATCCACCTTATCATCGTCCCGGTGTAGTTCACGGGCTACATTCATGTTCTTAGCTAAAAATGCAGCCATACTCTTACTCACCATCCCATCCACTATATCGGCCATGCGCTGCAGATCAAAGAGGGGTTTTTCCGGGATCTCTTCATCCTTGATATGGCGGGCAATATCCGCAATATTGGAGGCCAAACCAGAAATTCGTTTTAAGTGACTTGAAACCTTAATACTGGTTTCGATAAATCTTAAATCACCGGCAACTGGTTGTTCAGCGGCTATGATACTCATGGCATCGTGTTCTATCTGGTAACCCATGTCATGGACCTTTATATTGGTTTCCATAACACTTTTGACCAGATCGGCATCGTAATTTATAAAGGTACTGAAGGCTTCCCGGTAAGCCTTTAACGTGGCTTGACCCATTTGATCCACATTTTCCTTCAAATCATCAAGTTTTTTCTGGAACCTCATCCGGGGATATCTTCTCTCCATACTATCTTCCACCTATTTTGGATTTATAATCATTTAACAAATTATCAATATCATCAACCGATGGATCCCTTATCCTGTATTTTGATAGAACATCCTGGCGGTCTGTGTCCGCCTTTTCAATTAGAAAATCTATCTCTGAGGGTAATGGTAATTTACATTCCTCATTCAAGTCTACAATGGTTGAAAACATATTATCATCTAGTTTATACACTTCTATTCGGGATTCGGAACTTACCTTTATCCGGTTCATTGCTTTACTCTCATAGGTTTCTTCCAAGGATTTTACATTTAAATTCCAGGCAGCTATGATTTTTTCATTTTTTACCAGGAGCAATGATTCATTACCCCCATCTAAGATCTTTACGTAACCTACTTCCGGTATTTGGGATTTTTTCAGATTACCTCGGACTGTGTGCTGGGGATCTTCGGAAGGAAGCCACATTTTTTACCTCATCAGCATGTTGTGGAACAGTTTATGGTGCATGACCCGTTTACCCACTATAGAATAGGCAACACGGTCGGCCATTCCCATGATGTGGTGTCCCATACTCAGTAAGTTCCTCCCTACCAGTATCAGTGAAGTCTGGGAACTTCCGTGGGTGATTTCATGGTACTCCGAAAACATCTGGTTGTAAAAATCCTGCAGGTTAACGTAACTCCGGGTGGAACGTTTCAGTAACTGTATATCCTCATTTAAGAGTGCACCCACCCCATCTTTCAGCATGTCCTGGACAGTCTGGGACATGAATTCAATGTGTGGGGGTTTATAACAGCTACGTTCGCTTTCTGCAGCATCTATGGCGTAACGGGCTATATACGCTGAAAGGTTGTTTATTCGTTCCAGTTCTATGGATGTTCGTAGGAGTGCTGCTCCCAAACGCAGATCCTTGGCCAGTGGTTGGTGCAACCCCAGAACCTTAAGACATCCGTGTTCAATTTTATAGCTTTCCTTATTGATCTCATCGGTTTTTTCAATTATTTCCCGGGCCAAATAGGTGTCTTCCTCCAGGAAACTTCTGACTGAATTATCCACCCTTCGTATGGTCTCCCAGCTAAATCCTAAGACATCATCTTCCAGGGATTTTAAACGTCTTTCCAAGACCACTGTAAGCATTTTAAACCACCAATCGCCCACATATGTAGTTTTATCCAAACCTACCAGTGATGTAGTCCTCGGTTCGCTTATCCTCAGGTTCAATGAAGATCTTCTCGGTGAGCCCGCTTTCCACAATCTCCCCGTTGAGGAAGAAGGCGGTGTGTTTGGATACACGGGTAGCCTGTTGCATGTTGTGGGTTACAATGATAATGGTAAAGTCGTTCTTGAGTTTGTGAATCAGATCCTCCACCTTGGTGGTGGA
>NZ_JARVXG010000027.1:20000-22500 GCF_029848115.1 Methanobacterium formicicum
CATGTCCATTCAGGACATTCTCCATGAAAGAAAAGGAATTAAGATGAACATCGACGGAGCCAATGCAGCATTACTCTCAGACCTAGGATTCGACTGGAGAGTGGGGTGTGGTATATTCATTGTTGGCCGAATTCCTGGACTTTTAGCCCACATTCAGGAAGAAAAAACCCGGGAAGATCCATTTAGAAAACTCCTGGATTCAGAGGATCTAAAACCCGGAAATGACGGGATCAATTCATTTTAACATTTATTATTTCATTTGAACGAGATTTAATACCACTCATTATAGTAATCACTCACCCATTTAAAAATTAATTAAAACAGAACTCCCCCTCATCTCCGGTTAAAAACCAAGGCCAGAAATTCGTTTTTTTAATTATAATTAGGCCCCATTATCATTGGCGATACGTTCACTTTTGGAGAAATTATCTGACAAAAATGGGCAACATCTTAAAAAAACCTGCACTTCTTAAACAATTGATTAATGAAAATGTGGAGAAAAACAGTGCCCGGATGTAATAAAAAAGTACAAAAAATGTGGATAAAAGTACAAAATGTAGATAAAAAAAGTACAGGATGCAATACAGTAGTACAGGATCCAACTAGAAAAGTAATCAGAGATTCATCCGGCGGAAGCGCTCCGGGGTGGTGGTACGGGGTATGTTACGGTAGAATTCTCCGGAAGTGTCGATTATCTCGATGGATATATCCCCTATACGTTCAAAAGCCTTAACCACACGGGATAAGGAGAGATAATAGTTGGATCGGTCCTTATCCATGACGTCATCCTCGGCCATCTGGGTGGCGATGTTGTTTAGGGCCTTTCTCTGGAGTTCGTGGATCTTTTCCTCGTAGTCCATCACCTTATCTTTAAGTTCCAGACGCTCGTCTAAAAATGATTCCATGGACTGGTTAACCATTTTACGCGAGGTCTTGTACATGGATTTTAATATTTCCATCATCTCCTCACTAATGGGATCAGATTCATGGAGGGCGAAGTTGGCAATGTGACAGGTATGGTCGGCAATGCGCTCCAGATCGTAACCCACTTCCCCCATGATCATGGTTTTACTGAACTCGGAGTAGGGGTTGATGGATATCACGGTTTCCACCGAGGAACGAATCTTTTCGTGCATGTTGTTAGAAATGTAATCCAATTTCAGGGCTTCTTCAGCCATTTCGGCATCGTACTGTGACAGGGCTTCAAAGGACATGTCAAACTGTCGGCAGATGTGTTTGGCCATGTCCCGGAGCATGTCCTTTATGAGAAAGGTTCCGGCGTGTTCCCGGGAAGTTTTCTCCTCATCGAACATTTCGGAAAATTCATCGAATTTCTTGAGATCCAGGATGTAAGCCCGGCGAACCACACCCTCCTTGATCATGGGTTGCAACAGTTTAGTGACGTACCTCCGGGTTAATCCCAGTTTATCTGCTATTTCATCCTGGGTAGCAGGATTATCGTATAAAATTACCTCCAGAACTGCCTTGAGAGTACTGTTTTTTGCTCGGTTAGTCATTTTATCATTGCCCTGATAAGAGAGATTTGCATCCACAACTTAAAGTCAAAGATTATCACTATTTAATGGTTTTATTCTATTTCCTTGAAACTTGGATCTTCTTTACTGGAAATATTAACTGAATCCTGGATCAGTGCTACTATCACATATAACAGCACCGCTATGAGTATTATGGAGATCAATTCACTGAATTGATGGAAGATGGGGGAATACAAGGCCACAATTGGAGAATTATAATCCACAAATCCTGCCATGAGTTTCACCACACCCACACCCAGCACTGCCACACCGTAGATCGGGGGTATGCGCTCTGGTTCCAGCAGGGGATAAACTCCCATTACAATGAGCCCCACCCCAATGGTTCTAAACAGGTTCCATCCCGTGGCGGTTTCCAGGGACTGGAATAATTCACCCGGCATGTGGTAAACTGAAGATAGGAGATATATAATCTCTATCCCCAGGATTATCACCAGGGGAAAAACATAAAATATACTGCTTTCCACCCTCTGGGTCTTTAAAGTGTTCACATTTTCTATAGGGTCCTTAAAAACATGGCTCATAAACTGATAGAGCATGGAACCTATTACTGCACCAATTATGGTCCCGGCTATTCCCAGCTGAGAGGTGGTGAAGGCCACTATTCCGGAAATAATTCCGGCCATTATTATATCTAAACTTTTTGACATTCTATCGCAAACTCATTTCATTCCAATTTTATTTAGTAAATCTCGGTGAATGATTTGGTTAATCTTTATTTAGTAAATCTCTGTTAAAAGATTGTTAAATGTATTGAAATTTCAAATGTTATGTGATTTAGGATTTAATGATTTTCCTTTCTAAATGATCATACCTGATGTATGGAGTTGTGAGTATAAGATTGGATTAAGAGGGATTCATCACGCACTTCCACGGAATAATGCGCCATCACTTTTTTACTCCCAGTTTCAGTCTTAACCAAATTAACCAACACTTCTCCATCCTTA
>NZ_JARVXG010000027.1:27500-32500 GCF_029848115.1 Methanobacterium formicicum
ATGAGCTTCCATTTGACAGTACTCATTAACTTTTCAGGGTAGAAAACTTTTCAGGGGTAGAATTTAAGTTGAATAGGAACCCATTTGTGAAACTTCAATATAATAAAATAAATTAAAGATTTACCATACTCAGGACATAACCAGAATTGGGAGATGGACCATGAAAGGACACTCTGATAACAACCCCCCGGAAACGGTTTGGATATCGATTTATCCTGCTGATAATCTCTTTTTTGCAGTGGGAGTTTCCCCCCGGAACCAGAAAATAGTGAAAATATTTCTACCCCAGACCAGCCGGGAGAAGATCCAGGAACAGGTTACCCTGGAATTTCCCCACTTCCAGTTAACTGAAAAATACCAACCCTTACTTAAAAAGATAGTTAAAATATATAAGGGAGATTGCCTGGATTTTGACCGAGATATGCTGGATTTGTCCACTGAAAAATCAAAAAATAAGGCAGGACCCGTTCCCAATGACTTTGATCTTAAGGTGCTGGGAATTGTTGCAGAAATTCCCCGGGGAGAAGTTAGAACCTACAAAGAGGTGGCAGAGTCCCTGGGTGGCCGGGCCTGGAGGGCAGTGGGGAGTGCAATGGCACGAAATCCTTTCCCCCTGGTTATACCCTGCCATAGAGTGGTTAGGTCTGATTTGAATCTGGGTAACTACGGTGGGGGAGTGGAAATGAAGAGGGAACTGTTAAAAAAAGAGGGTGTGAAGATAAAAGGTCTTCGTGTAGTAAGACCCTGATCTTCCCAAATTGATTTTAGTGGAAAATCTAATTAAAGCTTGTTCTGGTAGGCTTTCATGGCCTCGTTAAGTACTTCGGTGTAGGAGAGATCCTTTTTAAGTTCATCCAGGTCTTCCACCGAGAATATCTTGAGTACGTTATCCTTACAGGCCTCTACACAGGCCGGTAGAATCTGATCTTCAGCATCCAGGCACAGGGTGCACTTCTGCACTGCCTTTTTCTCTCCATCTATAACCAGCATGCCCACGGGACAGGCGATCATGCACAGGCGGCACATGATACAGGAGTCCTCATCCACGATTAAAGTGCCATCTTCTTCATAGATGGCACCGGTGGGGCATATTCGGGCACAGGGAGCCTTGTCCGGATGACATTGCAGACAAAATACGGGTACTGTGCTGCTTTTCTTGGCTCTGGCTACTCCATGGGTGTTTTGGCAGGCATTGATACAGTCCTGGCACTCACTGCAGCGACGGGGATCAATTACCATCAGTGTCTTCATGTTAATTCCTTCTGATTGTTTATTCCTTGTTAACCACAAGTTGGGATTTTAGGATTTTCCTTTAAGTTCTTCCAGGAATCCGGGGACACCGGAAGAGTCTCGGGGACCAACCAGTACTTCCCAGCCACTTTCATCCTCAATTTCTCCACTTACTGGAGCGGATAACCCTGGTATGATGAGGGTGCGGGTATCCACCTTGTCCTCGATACCGGTTTCTTTAATAAGGTCAGCCACTGCTTCTGCATTTAACTGGCCACCTGCCAGGGAAACATCCACTGCCCTTCCTTCAGTGTCCAGTACCAGTAGGTAAGCGTTGGCTTTGCCTTTGATATCTCCTTCCACGGTGTAGAATGTGAGGGCGAAGTTGGTGGTCATGAGGACCGGGGAGTTTTTATCCAATTCACCGAACTCATATAATCCAGGATCCACTGCCTGTGGCTTCCTTGGGTCAGTGTATATACCCTGTCTCAGGGTGAGGACGGGTATTAATTCCCATATGTTGGTTCCGTGGAATATGAGTAGGTCCGCGTATTTGTTCATGAGGGTGGCGGCAATGGTTGCCTCGCGGATACCTCCCTGAACTTCATCCTTCTCGTATATCCAGGTCAGGGCGGGTATTCCCATTAAGGGGAAACGGAAGTCTTCATCCCTTTCCTCCACTGCCAGTCGACGGATCATGACGAAGTTATCCAGAGTGTCACCAATTCCTTCCTGAACAAATGTACCGGGGTCCAGTATTATATCTTCTATTCCCTTATTGCGAAGGGCCCGGCTTAACTGTTTCATCTTTTCCAGGTCGTTAGGGGAGAATATGGCTAGCGGACAGTTGTATTCCAGGGCCAGAGCTGCCATTTCTTCCAGATTAGATTCATTTACCGCGTATATTAAAGGTCTTTCATCTCCTACCTTTTCCAAAGCGGCTTTCATGGCTTCGGGGTCAAATGAACACAACACCAGGGGTAATTTGGATTTTTTAAGTTTCAAAGCAGCTTCGGCGAATTTTTCAGCATTTCCGGATGCATTTCTCAGGGCGATAGCATCAAGGGTGAGCATTTCACCGATCCTTTCAAATTCTGTTTCCTCTATTGTATTTACCCTTTCTGTGAACTCAGCATCACTGATGTTGTCGGAAATGTCAATGATCAAGGAGGTGGGGTTGTAGTAGGTTAACTCGTAGCGGTACAGTACTTCATCTCCACCAATGGTGATGGTTTTATCACCGGTTCCTATGGTTATCTCCCTTACTGCTGGTGCCAGCAGGGCTTCCAGTTTGTCGAAAGCCTCGGATGATAATTCGGTGCATAGTTCCAGTTGGGCTTCTTTTTCCGAGAGTTTAGTGGCAAAGGCCATGCAGGAGGCCTCTCCACAGGCAGCTTCTTCACAATCTTCACAGTTAGTCTGAGGAAGCAATCTGTATATATCCATTGCCGTGACTTGCATACTCATAACCTCCTTATTCCAGCTCCGCTATCCAGTTGGATATGTCAGGCACATCACTGGTGAGATAATCCTTGGTAAAGGTGGAGCCAATTTCGCTTAAGATCTGCACTGACAGGGGGTGCAGCATCATGAAGATGTCCACTCCGCAGAGCATCATGGTTAACCCGGTGAATATCTCCCAGATTGGTCCCCGATAATCAGTGGGGCCCCAGGCATCGTTTTTCATCCAGGCTTCCCTGGATCCCCAGGCATTGGTGGTTCCAGAACTCATGGGCATCTGCAGGTCCTGGTCTCCCTTGAGTGCGGCCAGTCTGGTTCGGGTGATGACGTCGATGGAGAATTCTATACCGTAACCCAAGGCACAGGTGGTGGGGTCCATAACAATGTCCTTTTGTGTTAAGCCCTCTTTCATGAGATACTTGTTGAGGGTTTTTTGCATGTTTATGTCGGTGATGGCCCAGCTTAAGACGGCGTGGTTGTAATCCACTGCTGCCTTAGCCACCCTTTTGTAGTCCAGGTCCAGGTTGGCGGAAGCCAGTAAACACCGTTCGTCCTCTGCGGCTGCTGCAGCAGCTTCCAGTATTATGGGGTCTTTCTGAGGGTCTCCCGATGCCCCTATAACCAGTGGTACGTCCACTGCCTGTAGGACTTCTTCTATGTCTTCGGCAGCCTGTCGTGGGGTTTTATCCATGACTTTAGGCCCGGTTCCAATGAGGTGTATGGTGACCATGTTGGCTCCGAAGTCCTTCACTGCCTTCTTGGCCCAGTCCCCGGGGTGGTCCATTACATCGGAGAAGTGTTCCCTTATGGGACGGGGTAGTCCGGGCATGGGGATGTCAAAGACATCAAAGGTTACCACTGGAGGATTGGGTTGTGGTTCTTCGAAGCGGTAAAGTGCCTGTTGACCTCCCAGATATACTGGTTTTCTGGTTCCGGCACCCAGTTGCACCTGGGCTACTTCACCAGGGTAATCTTTAATTGGAGGAACAAAATCAACGGCCTCCATCATCTTGATGGTTTCCTGAACTGCGGCCTGTTTGGTTGCTGCCTGCTGCACTACTCTCTGCATGGCTGGCATCAGTTGCAGTTCCAGTTCCTCAAAGTCCATTCTAAATTCATTGATTTCTATATAGTCTGTTTTTTCCAGTAGCTTAAGAAGTTGCGACATTTTATCCATATACCCACGCCCTTAATTACTTTCTAATGCGGGATAATATCCCGGATACTGTTTTAACAGTATTTGATTCATCAGGAAGTTCCACCAGGGGTCTTCCCTCAATATCATACTGGGTTACCTCTTCATCCTCAAAGATTACCCCTGCTATGTCCAAACCAGTTTCCCTGGCCTTTTTCAGGATTTGTTCCTCATTTTCAGGATTCACCCTGTTTACCACCAGGTACAACTCCTGGAATTTTATTTCCAGTTCATCAGCCAGTTGGCCAATTCGTTGTGCAGTGAGCATTCCTCTTTTTGATTTATCAGTGACCACCAACATCACGTCCACGTTCTGAGTGGTTCGGCGGCTCAGGTGTTCCAGGCCAGCCTCGGTGTCAATGATGATCACATCATAATTGGATGATAGGTTTTCGATTATTCTGCGGAGCATGTTGTTAACTGCACAGTAACATCCACTGCCTTCGGGTCGGCCCATGACCAGGAGATCGAAGCTGGGGGTTTCAATGATGGACTCCATTATTTTGTAGTCCAGGATATCCCACTTGTTCATTCCTGTTGGTATCCTGCCCTTGGCTGTGTCTTCTTTTAATTCTTCCCTGACATCTCCCACGGTTTTATGGACATCCACACCCAATGCTTCGGGTAAGTTGCTGTCGGGGTCGGCATCAATAGCCAGGATATCCTTTCTAGTGCTGGTCAGGGATTTTATCAGGAGAGATGATACCAGGGTTTTCCCGGTTCCACCTTTTCCACTTACTGCTATGATCACTTTATTTGCTCCTAAACTTCATAATTCATCTTAATAGAAATTATAGGCCAGTCTTATCCAGATATTCCTATTTTTTCTTTATAATCACCTTTTCGGCATAGACCTTGGCGTTTTTGAAGATTATTTTCACCCCTCCCGAGGAGGGCACAGTCAGTTCCGGTGCATAGGCCACTGGTGCCATTGCCATTTCTTCCATTTCCATTTCACCCCCTAGTTCAGGAGTTTCCTCCACGGTGATTTCTTCTTCAGGAACTTCTGCTTCCGGAGTTTTTATTCGCTCCATTATGGGGTGTCCCTTTTCTTCCAGGAAACTGCGGATCTCCTTAAGGCTGGAAGCATCTTCCTCGGTGGGAATTTTATCCT
>NZ_JARVXG010000027.1:35000-42500 GCF_029848115.1 Methanobacterium formicicum
AGTTACGCTCCAGGAATTCTTTAGCCATTTCCGCTACTTCTTTTCCACCATTAGGATAGTTAGAGCAACCTACAAAGGCGATCACCCCGGGTATGTCTCCCAGTACAATTGGTGCACCGACTCTGCGGATTTCAACGTCCTGAGCAGGGCCTCTTCCGGCCCTGATGTTGAATTTTTCTTCTTTGGATAGTTTTTCACCCACCTTGGCCAGCATGGACATGAGGGGGAGGTCCCTTTCACATTCCTGTTCACATCTTCCACAGGTGTAGCATACATCGTTGAGGTAAAGTTCTTCAAAGGTAGAGAAGTCACCTTCACCGGCTTTAACCACGGCATCCATCATGGGTTGGCCATTGGGACAAACCCTAACGCACCAACCACATTCTGTGCACTCCGAAGCCAGTTTCTGGACTTCGTCCAGGTCCGGTAATTTTTTGAGTGTTGCTCGTTCTGGGGATAATATATTAGCAGCTTTTACCGCTACTTCTCCAACTTTAGCCGGATCCAATATCAGGGCTCCGGGTATTTCTTTGTTCACCAGTTTACTGACGATTTTATCCGGGTCTTCACTGGTTAAATCCGGTAATCCCAGGCATATTTTATCGGTGGTGGCAATTACTGCCGTGTTCTTGGCCTGGGCTTCTTCCAGGATATCAGTACGCACACACTGTTCATCCACCACTATAACATCCGCCACTCCACTGCGCACGAATTTAAGCTGTTTGGATATGGGCCCCACAACCTTGGCCTGGTCATTGTACCGGCTGATATCAATGGCAGCACAGCAGATTCCACAGACTTCCAGGTCTTCTTCCTGACCAGTTTCATCCATGTAATCCATTATTCCTGCACCAGGGAGTACATTGTGTCCTATACACAACACCACTGGTTTCTGGGTGTCAATGGTGCCCACTCCCATTTCTATTAGCGGTGCATTTTCATCTCCTTTAGGCAGGTTAAGGGCTGCTATCTGGGCTATATCCCCAATTTCCATACCTAAATTATCCATAAGTCCGGCATGGAGGGCTTTTGATTCAAAATCTATTGATTTACCTTCCTGACCAGTATGACATGCGGATAAAAGATGTATCATCTGTTCTTCCAGATAATCCAGGGCTTCTTTTAGATCACCTAATGTCTGGGGTTTTTTACCCAGTACAGTCATCATTATGGGGGCCTGAATATCGATGTTCAAACCCATGTCTATGGGCTGGTCTGCACCGAATTCTTCGATCAGGTGTTCCACCAGGTGTCGGGAATGGCCAGAGTGGCAGGCAGAGCCAATACAACTGGCCAGTAGTACGGTACGGGCCTGCTGGGCTTCGGCATCAATTCCACAGGCTCCTTTTTTATTGGTCAAATCACACTTACCAAAGGTACACAGGCAGCACATATCACAGAAGGGAGCATAGAATGGCTCATAACGACCCATCAACTTCATATCCCATGATCTTAGATCAGTTATACTGGGTTTGGGAGTAGGTCCCTGAGTTTCAACCTCTGGAACTTCAATTACCCCGCTTGCTTCATCAATTTCACCAATGGAAATTTTAATGTCCTTGGTTTTCCAAAAATCATCCTTGAAATTTTTTGGTTTAGACTCTGGTTTGGGTGCCACAATTATCACCAATTCTTAATGATTTATAATGATAATGATTTATAATGATGTTTTCTTTCTAGTTGATTAGAATATATAAAGTTTGTGCATAACCAACATCTTTAAGCCATAATCAGTAATACTTTAATAATAATTTCCCGGGAAATAGGGAATACTTCTTATGGTCAGACATAGGAAATTATCAATTATCACAAGTTATATATAAAATCTGATGTTATAAAAACCAAAATTTCCCACAAACACCATTCATAACCTTGTTTTCCACTAAAATAAAAATATATCCAGAAAAAAATAGTGTTAAGTAAGGGCATACATCGCCCCTTTACACCCCAATTTTGTATTATTTAGACCTTTGGTTCCAGTCTTATTATTCAGACCTTTGGTTCCAGTCTTTTTATCATAAAAGCCATGAAGGCCACAATAGCAGGGAATAAGAACAAGTACATAATTATAAGCAGTATTGGTGGTACAACTGACCCCATAACCGTTGCTGCGGCGATAATCATGATCATGAAGATAACTGGACCCAGTATGGCCACGAACATGTAGATCATGGTAAATGAGTTGAGTTTTTGGGCGTAGTCCTTTAGCTTCATCCTCATTTCATAGGCAGTATCATCGGCAATTACGCTCAGTGTTTTGGCCAGATCCCCCCCGCTGGTTAACGTACGGGTGATCTGGTGTATGGCCCGGGTTAGTCCGTCGGAGTTAATCCTCTCACTCATATCCACCAGGGCCTTTTCCGTGGTTTCTCCGTATTTTATTTCCTCCAGTGCCCGGGCGAATTCTTCAGAAAGAGGTCCGTAACCAGACATGGCTATGGATCTCATACTATCATGTAAACCAATTCCAGCCCTTAATTCCGTGGCCATTTGCCGTAAAGCGTAGGGTAATTCCCGTGAAGCAGCGGTAGAACGGCCACCAGTTTTGATTTTGGGCATATACACGATGAACATGGTCATGAGCAAGATGATAATACCGAAAACCAGCCCGATCTCCACACCGAATCCCAGAACCACGATGATGGTGAAAACAACGGCAAAGGCAATTACACCCATAATTAAAATAAGTTTAGGATCCAAACCTGGTTTTTCCTCTTCCTTCAGAAGCTCTTCCAGGGATGCTTTACGAACTGCCTCCTTCTGGGCTTTATCATCATCTTCGACCTTTTCTTTCCTCTCGTATTTCTGGTCAATGAGATCACGGAAAATTTCAATTTCATCCTTCTCCATGCCCATTTTCTTTATAACTTTACGGGAAGCTTTAGTTTTAGAAACAGATTTAGGTTCGAAGGCACCCTCTTCTGGTTTGGTTTCTCTTTTAATGGAAGGTCTAGATATTTTAGGCCTTTCAACATCCCTAATCTTTTTAACAGGTTTTTGCACTCCTTCACTGACCTTCTGAACTCCTCCACCAACTTTCTGGCTGGAGTTAACTGTCAGGTCACCTATACGGTTGAAGACCTTTTTAATACCGCCAAAGACCATTCATCTCACCAAAACCTTCTTTTTGTTATCTGCAGGTCCATACATCTAAATAGATATGACTTTCCTGATTGAAATTCATTATTAAATAGATATCCCTAATGCTTAAAGTATTCTATCTAGCATTCCATCTGGATCTTTGTAGTAACTGTTGATACAGCGGCCCACTTCCTCAATGGAACGGATGTTGTTATCTGCCAGGTATTCAAGAACCAGTCTCCTTTTTTCAATTTCTTCTTCCAGTTCGGATATGCCCACACCCCTCATTTCTGCCATTTCTCTCAGGGTCTGGCTGGCAATTCCCACATATTCTACCTTATCAGTTACGTTATTCCACTCAAACACCCGGTTAAGCTGAACATTACCTTCTTCCATTCCCACCACTTCCGCAACTTCAGTGATACGGCGGATAGATCCTCCTTCAGCACGGTACATACGGTTTTGCATGATAATGAAGTCCAGTGCCGGGATCATTATGTTAGGCACGTTCATTGGTGGGTTTACCAAACGGGTGATGGTTTCTCGGGCAGTGTTGGAGTGGAGAGTTCCCATTCCAGAGTGACCAGTGTTTAATGCCGTGAAAAGGGTTATGGCCTCCATTCCACGAACTTCCCCTACTATTACCCGGTCCGGTCTCTGTCGGAGGGAGTTTTTAACCAGGGTATCCATGGTGAGTTCACCCTTCCCTTCAATGTTGGGTGGCCTAGTTTCCATACGTAAAACATGAGAGTGAGGTAACTGCAATTCCAGAGTATCTTCAATGGTTATGATACGCTCTCGGGGTGGTACGAAGGCAGCTATGGTGTTGAGGGTGGTGGTTTTACCCGAACCAGTACCTCCGGCAATAATGGCGTTACAGGGTTTTACACCCATACCATCGGTACACACCCACAGGAACCCTGCCAGATGAGAGGACATGGTTTTGAAGTTGATTAAATCCACCACAGTGAGGGGGTCTTTCCTGAATTTCCTGATGGTCAGGGTGGGTCCATCGGCAGAAACCGGGGGGAGGGTGGCGTTAACCCTGGAACCATCCTTAAGACGGGCGTCCAGTATAGGAGTTTGCTGGTCAATACGACGGTTAACCTGTCGGGCGATAACATCGATTATGGACCTTATATCATCGTCAGACTCGAAAACCACGTTGGTGACCATCATCCCGATCTTACGGTGGTAGACAAAAACATTACTCCCGGTACCAATGACCATGATCTCCTCCAGATCATCGTCCTTGATCATGGGATCCAGTTTTCCGTACCCCAACATCACCTGGGAGATCTGAGTGGCCAGTCTTTCCACATCTCGAACTCCCCTGGTTCTTAGGAACTGTTTAACGTCTCCTATAAATGATTCTTCGTCAATATTAAATTCTTCGCCCTGGGAAACAGCAACTTCCACCAGTTTCTCCCGGACTTCGTTGAATATCATTTCTTCCTTGTCGGAAAAATGGGGAACACTGACATTGTACTTGGGGATCAGGCCTTCTTCTACTATCTCCGCCTTCAATCCTGTGGAAGCTTTCCTGACCTTTTTCTCACGTTTGGGGGGTTTTTTCATTATCTGGTCTAGGGTAAACTTTTCTTCCTCTTCTGGAACTGGAGGTTCCCTTTCTTTGCGAGGTAAAGGATATTCCTCCTCCTCGACTATTTCTTCCTCCTTCTCTTCGTCAGAACCGAACTCTCCCAGAAGATCCCTCAGTATTTCCTTGCGTTTGTCCTTCATTTTCTCACGATTTAACAGTAGATTATTAGCCGGGGGCATTACAGCAGGGCATGATCAAATAAATTCCATTATTAAATTAAATTAATATTATTTATATAAAGTATCAAATATTTAAGTATATGGACATAAAGTGCCGATGCAACCAAGATTGTATTAAAAAACCGCCGGTGGTCCTTGAGGAAATAGAAAATATTTATTTTCCCTGTGATAACTGTCCAGATTGGAATTTCAAGAAATTCAAACCATTCACTGGGCAGATAAATCCCTCAGAAAGGATAGATGAAAACTGGGGGAGATGTTCCTGTGACCGTCGTCACCTGGACGTGGTGGTGGGTCACGTACTCCGGATCATGCAGTTAGAAGGGATTAAGGATGAAAAGTCAACCCTGCGAGATGCCTGTGTTCCCCTGATAACACCGGCCTATCCCCTCCGCAATGTACCCTACCTACTCCCGGATACACTGGTGATATTATCCCCTGATGTGGATGAAAAATGTGCTAAAAAGATAGTAAAGGAAGTACCTGAAGTTAAAGGTGTGCTTAAAGGAGATATCAAAGATACGGTTGGAATTAAAGATAATAACACTTCTAACCGGTACAAATTACTGGCGGGCTGTGATATGCGCTGTGACCTGGTGCAAACTGGGGCTGGACCCCTCTGTATCTACAAACACCAGGGTGAAATACATGTAGAGTTCCCTAAACCAGTATCTCCCAAGATTTCGGCCTTGAGTAAGGTGATGAGCCAATACCAAAATCCTAAAATTCTGGACTGCACCTGTGGTCCAGGGACACTAGGGATAGCTGCCCTTAAAGCAGGAGCCAGCCGGGTTGTTTTCAATGATCTGTGGTACCCGGCAGCCTACGCCACCAGCCTCAACCTGGAAGTTAACGGGTTCCCGGTAAAACTATCCAATAAAAAGGAAGGACTAATCTCCCAGGGAAAATCGTGGGATGTTTACTGTCTGGATGTGGAGGAACTTAGCTCATCTTTAGAAGAAAAATTCCATATCGGAGTGGTGGACACCTTTCCAGGAATGGACACCACTGTCTTTATCAAAGCCATAGAAAACCTCTGTCAGGAAGTTATAGTTATTTAAAAAGGTTATACTTATTTTAAATATAAAATACAGGGATTAAGCCGGCAGATAATAGGAATGCAATAAGTATAAACTTAAAATCAGTGTGGGGATCATTTAGCTTATTCCCGTGTAAATCACAATGGCCGGAATAATTAACACCCCCATAAGGTTTGATTTATTAATGTCTAAATAGTGGGGGAGCAATCCAAGGGAAACCGATGTTATGTAGGTCACTATTACAAAAAACAGATTCGCATTTTCCATCACCGCAAAAAGGACCACCAAAAAACTCATAAAAACTATAACCAGCCACGATAATTTCTCATAATTTATTTTTTCTATAAAATGACTAAACCAGTCCCCTAATTTTATACAGAGAACCAGGGAAATGGATACACTGGTTATGGCCGCGAATATCATGATTAGAAGATGATTAAAGTCCAGTCCCTGCAGTATCTGGTTAACATAAACCGCAATGCCACTGCGAGGATTACCAATTAGATAAATTGCTATAAGTGAAAAAAGGGCATCAGATGCGTTAACACCACTCATGGCCACTAAAAAGCCCTCCCTCTCACTACCACGATCGGAACTACCACTTAACTCCTGGGCCAGAAGACTTCCCTGGGCTGGTCCCATGCCCGGTAGAAATCCCAGAATACTTCCGGCAATTCCCCCGGCAAATATCCCCCGAAATATGCCCCCATCTATTTCCAGGTGATAATCCTGGTGCTGGGGAGGTAGCACCGATTTTTGAGATAGACTGTGAAGAAGGGTGCTTACTCCGAAAAGGCCGGAAAAAAGACATAATAAGGAAACACTTGCCGATAAGGGGGAGTTAAGGGCAACCCATCCCATGATCCCTGAAAAAAGGAACAGGATGCAGGACCATATAAATGAAGTCCAGTCCCGGCTGAGGCGTATCAACATGTAAATCACTGTCACCGATAATATAATCCAGATGTATGGTTTTAAAAGGCCGTACACAAATGGTAACCCCACCATAAATAGAGGTAAAAGGATTATGGTTACTATCATGGCCCCAAACCCTCCCAGGGAGACCAGGCGTAAGGCTTCCTTTCCCCTTCCCTGCAGCAGGAGGTGATGACCTGGCATGACTGAAAGGACAGTTCCCTCCTCTGGTACTCCCAAGTACATGGAGGGTACAAACTCCAGAAGTGCGTGGGATATGGACATGGACAACAGGAAAACAGCCAGTACTTCTGGAGAATAAGAGTAGAGAAGAAGGGGTGATGCGGAGAAAACAAAGGCGCCGGCAGTATTCACATGAATACCCGGGATTAAACCAGTTACCACGCCACATAAAACCCCAATTACACAGGCCAGTACCAGATCCAACATTCACCAACATCCCCCTCAGCTTAGCGATGTAATAATATTAATTATGTAATAAGTATTAATAATTTATGGTGAGTGCCAAACCAAAGGTCCTCACTTAAATCCAAAAACAAACTGAATCCAAAATCAAATTAACAGAACAAACAACGACTTACCTTGATAAACAACAAAATAAAAAGGTTTTAGGAACATTAAATCCTTTCCAAGATTATATATGTCCCCGGGAACATTTATG
>NZ_JARVXG010000028.1:0-15000 GCF_029848115.1 Methanobacterium formicicum
CCACAGTAAACGGAAGCACCGGAAACGGAGCCACCATACTAGCAAGAAGAAACATCAACATCACCAACAACAACCACAGCTTCAAAAACAACACCGGATGGGGACTATACCTCATAGGATACAACAACCCCACCCTTAACCTAAACAATAACACAATAGAAAACAACGGCAACGGACTGTGGTTACAGGCTATTAACGGAGGAAACTTCCAGGATAATCAGCTCATTAACAACACTGGTGACGACTTGTACGCCACTGGTGACACTAGCAACACATTTACCAGATTACTTGTAGGCCTAGCTCATCCCACCCTCATGACCTTTGACTATGTCAATGGGATTATCATGAATGGTGTGGAAAACGCTCCAACAGATCCTGCAGGATGGTTAAATATTGGTAAATATGTTGATTTAATGAGTCAGGGTAGCACTGTTGTCAACCATTTATGGGTTTACTACAACCCTGCAGACGTGGTTGGTAAAAACGAGGCTGGTCTCAAGATATGCCACTATACTGGCGGAGCTTGGTCAGAACTTCCTCAACCTAACGGTGTTAACACTAACGAACGGTATGTATACGCAGATGGAATTAATTCCTTCAGCACATTCGCACCTTTAGCTGAGAAGCTGTCAACCACCCTGGAATTGCCAGATGTTACTGGATACCGCAACGAGCAAAAAGAGATTTCAGCAACCCTCAAAGATGCTAATGGAAATGGTGTGGCCAATCAGGAAGTGAAATTCTTTATTGACAGCATAGAAGTGGGTCATGACACCACTGATGGTTCAGGTGTGGCTAGCATACTGCACGACCTAACCGAAGTCGCAGGCACCCATACATTAACTGCAACTTTCGCGGGAGATGATACATACAAGTCTTCAGCCAACAACACAGCCACATTAACCGTGAACAAACGACCTACGACCTTAACAGTGAACAATACCAGCGGTGTTAATGGTCAGGATGTTATACTGGCAGCTAGACTAACCAGCGAAGATATTGCGGTATCGGGTGTAACCATCACCTTCACCATAGGAGGTAACACTTACACTGAAACTACCGGAACTGATGGATGGGCTAACAAAACATACACCATAACCCAAACACCTGGAAACTACAACATCGGAGCGGAATTCACAGAAACTGATTATTTCTTGGGCAGCACCGGTACTGGAACTTTGACTGTGAACAAAAAAATAACCACACTTACTGTGACTGATGTTACTGTTCAAAAAGGCAAAAATGTGGACTTAACTGCAACACTACTTGACAACAATGGCCAGCCCATCAATAATAAGCAGGTCAACTTCCAAGTTAATGGTGCAGATGCAGGTAATGCCAACACAGTTAATGGAGTTGCCACCGTGAACTACCTAGCTAATCTGGTTGGAGGAAACTACGTTATCCAGGCTGATTTCACAGGAGATGCGGACTATTTAGCATCTACTGGTACTGGTAACCTTAAAGTACCTCAGTCCAGCTTGTACATCCATACTACTGCCAGTAACACCAATCCAACTCTGGGAGAGATCATAACCATAACTTTCAAGTTGGGAAACAACGGACCAAACAACGCCAGTAACGTGACTTTCACTCTACAGATACCAGAAGGCATGGAATTCATCAATGCTAGCACGGACCAGGGAGATTACACCTACAACGACACCACCAGAACCATCACCTGGAATCTGGGAGATGTCAAAGTAGGAGACCCCAACCTCTGGGCTAAAGTGAGAGTGGTGAGCATAGGATCATTCATCTTAAGACCATTCTTAAGCACAGACACCTATGATCCAACCCTGAACAACGACATCCAACCCATAACCATAAATGTCCAGGCCGCATCACAAGAGTCTCAAGCAGAAGTAAACGCCCAAACTCAAACAATAGGAATGCAAACAACGGGCACACCAATAGGTTTACTACTACTAGCAGTTCTAATGGTATTAGGTGGAATAATAACGCCAAAAAGGAAAAAATAGGGTTTTAAAACCCTTCCCCCTTTTATTTTTTTAGGGAATTATCAAATTTTTTTATTTTAAAAAAGGACTGATTTGTTGGGACTGTAAAGTTAATGGGTATTGGAATAATCATTAATATTTCATTCGTTAATTATCTTCATTTCAGCCAAAAAAGACGTATTACATCAAAGATTTCGATTAAACTGCTCAAATTCCCCCCAATAACTTTACAACCCCATCAAAAAAATAAAAATAATTAGTTATATAAGTGTCACGTACATAACTCAAACTCACAGTTTAATTCTGTTATTCAATAATATTTTCGGTATTTAAGTGATAAAAATGCTCAATTACTTATAACTTATACCTTATAACAACCATTTTCAAAGGACAACTGCCATTTTCCAATTCTATTTCCTTTGATAGGTTTCCATGAATTCATGGAACCGGTTTAAGGTTTTTTTAAGGCTTCTGAACCCTTCTTCATCGGCCTTTACACCCTTCAATGTATCCTGTGACCAGAAATTCGCTCCCAGGTTAGACCCGAATGGCCCACCACTAACGGGTATGGCTCCGTTTAAGATGTAAAAGGTCATGATCTGCTGTATGGCCAGTTCCTGACCCCCTACACGGTCTCCTCCCACAGCAATGGCCATTCCCACTTTGTGTTTAAGGAAATCCATGTTCGCTGCTGCTGCTGCACGGGTGCGGTCCATAACTGCTTTTATCTGGGCGCTGACTCCCCCATTGTAGATGGGTGTGGCCATTATAATCCCGTCAATATCCTGAAAATTAGGGTAGAGCTCGTACATGTCGTCTTTGAGGATGCATTCCTTCTCCCGCAGGCAATAATCACAGTTTCTGCAGGGGCTGATATTCTTTCCCCTCACAGTGAACAATTCGGTTTCATAACCCTTTTCTTCCAGGGTATTCAGGGCGTCGGTTAGAACGTACTCTGTAGCCTGTTTCCTGGGGCTTCCGCATATTCCTAAAATTACTTTTTCCACTGATAATTCCCCCACATCAGATATAATTTGAATTTATTAGGTTTTAACTTTTTTTCTTGTATTGGTTAAAGAAATACTTTTTCGAAGGGAAAACCAATTTGAAGTTATTTTTATACTTTAAGCAGTGATTACCACGGCCGTCTATGATCCGAATGAGATTATGGAGTTCTGCCTTTTAATAATCTGATATTTTCATTAAATTAGTTCACGCTGCGGTTAAATGAACAAAAATTAGTTCCTGAAATCTTTTTGAAGTATTCCACCACTGGATTAATTAATTCATAAAAATAAAAAAGGATTTTTTTTGCAGGGGTTATCTCTAATTGAATTTAGTTTCGCCAATGGCTTGAGATTATTATTTTAAGTCTTTTGGTGTTCTAAACTGAATTTACTTCATCACAGATTCATGCGTTGAACCAGGGGATTCTGAAGGATGAGTGCCATATTAATTTGGAGGATTCCCATGATTAATAGAATTCATAGGAGAGCCCATATCTGGAACAAACGGTAATAAATTGTTGATACCAAAAGTTATTAGCACTATTTGCAGGAGAATCCCGGTAACCAGCATTTTTTTCATCACTGGTGGAATGGGGTGGGTTCAGCCGAAACTCTTCACGTTAATCCTATGACTCCCTATCCTGCGGACATTTTATGGCCGTTTATTCTACATTATCTACGTCATAGGGACGATCATACATCTTCTTAACAATATCTTTGTCTTTAACTTGCCTTTTCCACCCAGAATTAACAAAATGGGCGTAGATAAATTTGACTAAAAAGAGGGGTAAAGAAAGTTTTGAAGCAGTCGCTATGGCTTCAGGGGGGACAGTTTCATTGTTGGAAAGAGAGTCAATTATCTTATCTAAACCCTTTCGAAGATTTTTAGCAGGCATCCCTGCATCTTTTAAAGATTTAGTTTCAACAGAAGGGCCCATTCCAACGGCTATGCCACCTATCCATTCCATATCTGTCTGAGATGCAAAATTTTCACATATTTTGATAGCCACATCATTTTGATGTGGTTCAGGGAAGCCACAGTTGAATACAGCCATCAGTTTTTGCTGGGCTTTGGGCAGAGACTTTTTGTAATTGGAGAATTCTTCCATAAATCTGATAGTTAGGGCTGGAATGCTATCAAAGTATAAAGGGGCTACTATTACGATTAATTCTGCTTCCGATGCTTTTTCAAGCAATTCTTTTAGCTTATCTGGTTTTTTGTATCTTGCAACGAAAACCTTTTCAGTTTCAACTTCATTTTTGTTGAATCCATCTTCAATGTAAGATGCAATGTTATTGGATGCGCTCTTTTTTCCTTTAGGGCTTCCAACCAGAATTAATATATTCCGGAGCTTACTCATGCCAACGCCTCCTTATCTTCGATATGACGAGAGATTTTACTGAGATCCAGATCTTCAACATCACCGGTGAAGATCTCAACACAGGGATTAGAGCAGTACATATTAATATTGTTGCGTTCGGTGAGTTTTCTGAAAATATTCTCGCTTTCAGTATCTTGTTGTGGTAAGTATCCAATCCAAATCTGGTCATTACTCTCTCCATCTCCATATCGGGGCACGTGATGTATTTCCCCCTTTATTATTTTGAAAAATGGAGTAGCAGTTGGTAGCAGTCGATCAACCAACTTTTTCAGTTGGTAAGAATAACCACCAAATGTTATGGGGGTTATATATACTCTAAGGTCAGATTGAACCCATTTTTTTGCAATTTCTGGACCTTTATCTTTTATAATACATTCTCCTGGTGTTTTAAGCCAGCACCCGAAGCAGCCCACGCATGTGGCAATGTTTTCTTCAAGGAGATGGAATTTTTCAACTTCCCATCCGTTTTTTTCCAGTAGCAGGGTAACCGCATTGTTGATTGTATTCAGGGGACCGTCGAGACTTCTGGAACCGTCTAATATCAAAGCTTTCATAATTTAATCCTCCTTTTATTCATCTCATTTTGAATTCCTCATTTTGAAATGGAATGAATCATCAGATCCAATGAATGTTCAATTAAATCCTCTTTACTCATTTCAAATAAACCTAAATAGTAAATCGTCGATAATGATGAGCTAAATATGTTTAAAGTTGATTTTACTAAGTATAGAGCAGTAAGAAATGTGTTAATGTCCTCCCTAATTGAACCATCCTTTTTTCCAATGTCTATGGCGTCACATATTATTCCCAGGTTCTGTTGGTCAATTTTTATGAGTTCCTGAATGTGGGGCGTGTCCAGAGAGTTGGGATCTCTATCGTGGGCCTCTGTCAGCACCTGACAATAATCCGGGAATTGTTTGTAAAATTTCTTGAAGGCATAGCATGTCTTTAATATCTTTTCCCGACCATTATTTTGAGATGAAAATTCTTCTATCATCATTTTATTTAGGATTTTGACACCTCTAACTGCCACAGAGAAATAAAGCTCCTCTTTATTCTCAAAATACCTGTAAATGGCAGTTTTTGTGAGTTCTAATTGGGCGGCTATTTCATCCATGGTTGTTTTATCATAACCTTTTTTGAAGAAGCATTTTTCAGCAGCATCGGTGATTTCATTAGCTTTTCGTTCTCTTTCCCTTTTTATTCTATTAGATACCAAAAGATCACCTCTTTTATCAATTTTAGTACTCTAAAGTAAATGTAAGTAATTTTGTTATTATATGGGAATAAATGTCTCTCAACTCTATTTTATGGTTCTGTATAGAGTTTTCAGGTGGAGAAGGTTGGTTATGAATTCTGGAATTAAAGCGTAATCATGTTTCAGTAACTAGGAGTGATTCCACCTCATCTAGGTGAGAATTACTTCATTTAATTCTCAACTAAAATCAGGTTATGGGGCTAGAGGAATAATCAGTTCTTTTTTCTCAACCCATGATATATTCCTGCTAAATCACTCTCTGGAGTCGAATCTGGTGGTATAATGTCAGTTAGCTCCTTCTGGACACACTAAATCAGCCCATGATCATTAAAAACTATTTAATGTTTAACTAGCAAAAACTGCTATTCCATGAATAACCACGGCTATTCCCCACCCACCTGTCACCCAAAGGAACCACAGGTAACCTGGGGCTGTTAATATGTTCATAATCGCTAAAAACAAGTTAATCACAATATAAATCAACAAATGTATTAAAAAACCCTTTTTCCCACTTTTTTTCCCTGTTTCATTACTTTCAACCATTTCATAGTCTCCCTTAATATTTGTTACTATCAGTAACAAATGTTACCATCAGTAACATTATTAATGGATTCAAACATTCCTACTATATGCTAATATCTATTTTTTCCCGGTGGATTCGCGATAACTTAACAATATTCCATTATTTTAATTAAGTTATTTTCAGTGTTAACTCAAAAACAGTATAAAAATAGTTAAATTGAAATGGAATTGATGAAATTTATTCGGTAATAATCAATATTGAAAATCTAGAAGTATGGGAAAATAAGCGATTATATCTTTTTAATTAAATAATAAGCGTAGAAATGACCAAATACTAAAAATTACTTAAATTTTTCTGAAAAATAAAAAAAAAGGATGAGCATATTGATGCTCATTAGATAGATTCATCTTCATCCAGGGCTAGTCGCATGGTGTCCGGGTCCTGGGGCATTTTTTCCAGGAAGTCCTCGGCTGCACGGCGCACATCTCTGGAACCGATGATGTAACGGCCGACCACGATGACATCAGCACCGCTGTCCAGGGCCTGGTCCATCTTCTTAGGCACAATACCTCCGGCAACTGCCACCCGTCCATTTTTACCTATTATCTCTTTGATCTGGTTAATGTTACCCCATTCAGTCATGTCAGCCTGTTCTTCGCCACGTTCGGCTTTCAGGGTTTCCAGGTCCACATTACGGTGTAAAAGGACAATATCTGGCTTGAAGTTGAGGTTTTCCAGTTTTTCGGTGAAGTTGTCCACGTTCATCATGTCCAGTATGGAGTAGATCCCCTGTTTCTGGGCTTCGTGGATGGCTTTTTCAATGGATTCCTGGGTTCCGAGGCCAGAGATAGCCACGGCATCAGCAGTCTCATCAGCAGCCATTTTAACTTCAATACGTCCTACATCCAGAGTTTTAAGGTCAGCGATGATGAAGGCATCTTTCTTGAGTTCCCGGATTTTACTGACAATTCCCACTCCGAATTTCTTAACCAGGGGTGTTCCGGCTTCTATCAGGATTCTTTCCCGGTCCGGTAGACTGTCAATGATGCGTTCCATATCCTGCATGTTGTCCAGGTCAAGGGCCACCTGCAGGTATGGGGGACTCCACAGTCGGTTGACTTTGAAACCCATTACTGGATGCGCTCCTCTGTCTTTTTCTGCTAATACTTTGTTTACAGATGGATATCCTTCCATTGCTCTTCTAAGGGCTAGTTTGGTTGCTCCATAGTTGTACTGGTAGATTTTTCTAAAATCAGATGCTTCAGGGTGAATAAACACACTGACAATCAGAACCATGTTTTCAGCTTCTTCAGCTGGTAATATGCCTTCTTCCACAGCATCAGCCACTGCTCGGCCTACTGCGGTTTGGGCTGGTCCAAAGATTTTGTTGGCATCATCTAGATCTCGTACACTGACTTTAGGTACAATGAGAGTTGCCGGTTTGGTCATCAGGTTAGGTCGGATGACGGAAAGCAACGGGGTGTGCCCCAGTGAAAGATTTGACATGTTATTCACAAAGGCTGTACCTACTGGTCCGTTTTTATCTCCAATTACTAGATCAATGTGAGCAAGTTCATTTCCATTTCCAATTAAGGCTTCCCCTATTTGGTACATAATTATGATCCTCCATTTAAGTCTAAATTTATACATTAATTCTATGCATGATAGATTATAAATAGATTTATCTGCTGGTTCCAGGTAGGGGTTGATGGCCGACCCGGGATACTGGGAAATTTAATCAAAAACAAGTGGTTTAAAAATAAAAATAGAGATTTTTCCAGGTTAAAAAAATAGATAAAGGATGATTAATCCAGTTTTCCAGCCAGATAATCATCGTAGCCCTTGAGGTCCAGAAGGCCGTGTCCTGAGAAGTTCACCACAATGGTTTTTTCCTCACCAGTCTTCTTACATTCAAGTGCTTCGTCTATTCCTACTTTTATGGCGTGACAGGTTTCAGGGGCAGGAACTATTCCCTCAGTCCGGGCGAAGGTCACTCCACTCTTGAAGATGTCGTTTTGTTCAACGGCACGAGGTTCTACCAGTCCTTCGTGTACCAGTAGGGCCACTAAAGGTGACATACCGTGGTAACGTAGACCTCCGGCATGGTCGGATGGGGGTATGTAGTCGTGTCCCATGGTGTACATTTTAATGAGTGGGGTGAGTCCGGCGGTGTCTCCGAAGTCGTAACAGTAATCACCCTGGGTCAGGGTCGGGCAGTGGGAAGGTTCAGCAGCAATGAATTTACAGTTGATCTTTTCATCTAACTGGTCTTTCATGAAGGGGAACACTGCTCCGGCGAAGTTACTACCTCCACCAACACAGGCCACCATGACGTCGGGTGTTTCACCGGCAATTTCCAGTTGTTTCTGTGTTTCCTGCCCAATTACAGTTTGATGTAACATTACGTGGTTTAAAACACTTCCCAGTGAGTAGTAAACCTTTTCATCGTTTAATGCATCTTCGATAGCTTCAGATATGGCCACTCCCAGAGTTCCGGGGTGGTCTGGATTTTCTGCCAGTACTTTTCTACCGAATTCAGTTTGAGTGGTTGGAGATGCTAATACTTCTCCGTTATAAAGCTGCATGATGGTTTTACGGTAGGGTTTCTGGTTGAATGATACTTTAACCATGTAAACTGTGCAGTCCATATCCATAAGATTACAGGCCAGTGAAAGGGCAGTTCCCCATTGTCCAGCACCAGTTTCGGTGGTTAAACGTTCAATACCGTCCTTTTTAGCGTAATATGCTTGAGCGATTGCGGTGTTTAGCTTGTGGCTACCGGTGGGGGAGGTATCTTCCCTTTTATAGAATATCTTGGCGGGAGTGTCCAGATGGTCCTCGAGGGCTTTGGCCCTTACGAGAGGGGTAGGTCGACCCATCTGTTTGTAGGCTTCTCTTACTTCCTTGGGAATCTTTATGTAGCGTTCTGTGGATAATTCCTGTTCCAGTACTCCTTTGGAGAATATTTTTGGCAGATTTTCCAGTTGTTTTCCTTCTTCAGTCTGGTCATAGGCTGGGAATTCCACTGGGAGATCCGCAGCAATGTTATACCATTTTTTGGGAATTTCATCTTCTGTTAATCTTATACTGTACATGGATTTCACCTCTGAAATTCATATTATGAGTTTAAATTTCAGATTTTTTTAAAAATTCATACCTTGATCTTAATTTAATTCTAATACACCGGAGATCCTAAAAATGTATTTTTATGAATTAAATTGGGGAATTAATAAAATTTCCCCTAGTTGTCTTGACACCATAATATACTTAGAGTACTATTTAAATCTTTGTTGTATACATCTGTACATTATAAATGTATTCTTATTGTAAAGGGATCCATACAATAAATCATGAAAATACTGGCAATAGATGTGGGTACCGGGACCCAGGATATAATGCTGTATGACTCTTATGACTCCATGGAGAATGCAGTGAAAATGGTTCTCCCCTCTCCCACTAAGATAATGGCCCATCGGATAAGACAACATCACCATGACCTTTTTTTAAGTGGGGAAACCATGGGTGGAGGTCCGGTAAATAAAGCAATAAAAAGTCACCTGGATAAAGGGTACCGGGTGCTAATGAACGAACACTCGGCCCGAACAGTACGTGACGACCTGGAACGGGTTAGATCCACCGGGGTGGAAATTGTCCCTTTAAATGAAAAACATCCAGAAATCGCCGAGTTAGAACTGAACGATGTTGACCTGGTTGCCATTAAGGAAGCCCTTTCAAATTTTGATGTGGAACTGGACTTTGACCGCATAGGCGTGGCTGTGCAGGATCACGGTTATCAGGAGGGTATGGGGGACCGTAATTTCCGCTTCCAGAAGATAAGAGAGAAACTCGATGTTCCCCGGGCACCGGAAGAGTTTGCCTATTATGGGGAAGTCCCACCGTACTTCACCCGTATGCAGGCCGTGCAGAGGACACTCAAAGATTACAATCCCTTAATCATGGATTCTAAATTCGCTTCCATCTGTGGAGCAACCCTGGATCCCCTGGTGGGGGAGATGGACCGGTTCATAGCCATGGATGTGGGAAATGGGCATACACTGGCTGCATCCTTCATGGATGGTAAGATACACGGAGTTTTCGAGCACCATACTGGTATTCTAACTCCTAAACGGATAGAAGAATTGGTAAACAAGTTAGCGGCAGGTACCATTACTCATGAGGAGGTCCATGAGGAGCATGGGCACGGGGCATGGGTTATCGATGCCATTGATTCCTACGAGTGCCTGGTTGCCACCGGACCGAAACGGGCCATACTGGCGGAAACAGATTTAAAGGTGCACAACGCTGCCCCGGGAGGGGACGTTATGATGACTGGGCCGGCAGGCCTTATAAAATCCATTAAATCCCTGTAAAAATATTTATTGGTCTGACAAATACTGTACACTGTCCAAATTTCAAAATAAGATAGGAGATATACGATGATTATTGACCCCCATATTCACAGTACCTATTCCGGAGACGCCACAGCCTCAGTTCGGGACATAGTCAAACACTCCCGGAAGATTGGTCTGGATGCCATTGCCATTGCTGATCACAACTCCCTCAAGGGTTCGGAGGCGGCTTTAAAGGAGTTTGGCCCCCTGGAGGACCTGGTGATCATCCCGGCCATGGAAGTCTCCTCCAGCAAAGGACACATTGTGGCCCTGGGTGTGAGTGAAGAAATTCCCCGGGGACTCTCACCGGAGGAGACTGTGGAACTAATCCGGATTCAGGGTGGAATTGCCATAGCTGCCCATCCATTTGTATCTTACCGGGAAGGACTCTTCACTCAGGTGAAATTCGTGGATGTGGATGCCATGGAAACCCTTAACTCCCGTTACATATTTGGATACTCCAACTGGCGGGCTAAAAACCTGGCCAAGGAGAAAAACATCCCCCAGATCGGTGCCAGTGATGCCCATTTTTTGGGAGCCATTGGTAGCTGTGTCACGGAACTGGAAGCAGATTTCACGGTGGACGGCATCATTCAGGGTATCCTCTCTGGGAAGACCAATGTATTCGGAGACCGAACCCCTCTCCCCCTGATACTCAAGGAAGTTATTAACAAAAAGATCAGGAAGATTCAATAATCCTCTTTTTTCCCTAATCTGAATTTCCCCAGTGAAATAGCCTAGATTTGACCTAACACTTGCAGGAGTAGATCTGATGTTTAAAGAAGGAATTAGGTACAGAAAATGTAATAACGGGGACTTTATTAAACTTCATGAAATCAACCAGGAACGTTTTATTAATAAAACTTCCTTAACAACATTTAAAGTAGGGGAAAGACTCCATAAAAATACTATTTTCCTGGCAGAAGATAGGGATAAAGCAGTGGGCTACGTTTTTGGAATGAGGAGTCAGAATAATCCTGAAGAAGGTTGGATTAGGCAAATTGCAGTTTTAAAGAAATATGAGGGGAGGGGGATAGCAAAAACGTTACAAAAATTGTGTATCGAGGCTTTTAAGAGTATGAGGGGAGTGCGTTATGTTGGTTTGTCTGTCGAGCCAGGGAATAAACCAGCACTATGTCTGTATAAAAGTTTAGGGTTTAAAATAGCTGAAGGAGAACTTGGCTTTGAAACTGTAACTGTAAATGGAAAATTAGCCATTAAAGATTATTATGGTCCAGGTGAACATAGATTTATAATGAAAAAGGAATTATAAAGTATTTTTATAATAAAAATAATCAAATATGGGGATTTAATTCATGGGTATCGACTCTATAATACAGTACATCCAGGAGAACTTTGTCTACCTGCATCCGGGTTACACCACATATAATACCATTGTTTTCGGTATTATTTTGGGTTTAGTAATTCTCTTAATCATTCGGATGTTCAGATGGATTGATAAAGACCCTAAGGACCTTTTCATACCCTTAATTCCCTTCATATTCTTTGGATCCAGTGCCCGGGCCCTGGTGGATAATGGAATATATCCCCTCACCTACGCCCTGGTGACTCCAGGGATATACATTTTAACGGGACTAACCGCTATTTTCACCCTGCTGGCATCAGTTCTAATCGAACGAAAAATCGGCTGGGACTACCGCTACGTAATATTTGCAGTGGGGGCGGCCATGTGTGTTCCCAACATATACTATGCCCAACACATAAACCCCGTGGTAGTTTTCCAGGTCCTGGCTCCATGGGCCCTGTTGACTGCAGTCTTCGTTTTAATCGGTAGAAAATGGAGTCTTCTAAAGGATAAATTCAATTTGAGTATACTGTCAGCCCACCTGCTCGATGCCAGTTCCACCTTCATCGCCGTGGATTACTATGGTTACGGTGAGCAGCATGTTCTACCCAACGCACTCACCCAGCTGGCAGACAGTGCCATTATAATGTACCCCCTTAAAATTGCAGTTATACTTCCGGCCCTCTACATAATAGACACTTATGTGGAGGATAAAACCATCCGGAACATGTTAAAACTCGCCATATTCATATTAGGATTGGCACCGGGTATCAGGAACTTCCTGAGCCTGGCTATGGGCACCTGATCCTCCCATGGTTCTTTAGAGGGGAACTGTTTTTAACACAATTTTTTTAATTAAGTACCACCCAATAAGTCTACTATTAAAATGTCAAACCACAGGGGTCTTCCCAATGTACATAGATAAAGTAAAGCAAGAAATGAAAATACCTGAAAAGGTGCGAATATTCGATACCACCCTCCGTGACGGTGAACAAACACCCGGGGTGGCTATAACACCGGAAGAAAAGATAAGAATAGCCAAGAGGCTGGACAACCTGGGAGTGGACGTGATTGAAGTAGGGTTTCCAGCAGCATCACTGGGTGAACGGAAGGCAGCCCAGGAAATTAAGGGTCTGGGTCTGAATGCAAAGGTCTGTGGTTTGGCAAGGGTACTGCAGGAAGACTTGGACGCAGCCCTGGATTCAGATGTGGATTACATTCACACTTTCATTGGAACCTCTCCTCTACACCGGGAGTACAAGCTGCACATGGACCAGGAAGAAATACTCACCAAGGCCGTGGATGCCGTGGAGTACATCAAAGACCACGGTATCATAGCCGAGTTCTCAGCCGAAGATGCCACCCGGACAGAGTTCGAATTTTTGAAAAACATTTACACGGCAGTGGAAGATGCCGGGGCCGATGTGATCAATGTCCCGGACACCGTGGGAGTCATGGTACCAGCTTCCATGCGCCAATTAGTGGGGGACCTTAAAGAAGTGGTGAGTATACCCATCAGTGTGCACTGCCACGATGATTTTGGACTGGCCGTGGCCAACAGCCTGGCTGCAGTGGAAGCCGGAGCTCTGCAGGTTCACGCCACCATCAACGGCCTGGGAGAAAGGGCAGGTAACACCTCCTTAGAAGAGGTGGTAATGGCTCTAATGGCCACTTATGGTATTAAAACCAACATAACCACCGAACTTTTAGTGGGCACATCGGAACTGGTTTCCAGAATAACCGGGGTGAAAATGCCCCCTAACAAGGCCATTGTAGGGGAAAATGCCTTTGCCCATGAGGCCGGGATACACGTCCACGGAGTCCTGCAGAAGGCAGAAACCTATGAGCCCCTTAAACCGGAGATGGTAGGTCACACCCGTCGGATTGTAATGGGAAAACATACTGGAGCCCGGGCCATCAAGTCCAAACTGGATGACTATGGAATTGAAATGAACGAAGACCAGTTCTGCACCCTGTACGACCAGGTGAAGAAACTGGGTGATAAGGGTAAAATGGTCACTGACGCCGACCTCCAGGCCCTGGCCGAAACAGTTTTAGGTAAACCTAAGGAAGAAAAGGTTAAATTGGAAGGATTCACGGTGATGACTGGGGATAATGTCCTCCCCACGGCCACGGTTAAACTCAACATTGATGGTAAGATAAAAACCGCTGCCAAAACCGGTGTGGGGCCAGTTGACGCGTCCATTAACGTAATACAGGATCTGGTCCGGGAAACTGCCGATATAGAACTTAAAGAATATCATATTGAAGCCATAACTGGTGGTACCAATGCACTGGCCGAGGTATTTGTAATAATGGCTGATGGAGAGGGGCACAGTGCCACTGGTCGTTCTACTGTGGAAGATATAGTTATGGCCAGTGTTGAGGCGGTTTTAGATTCCATAAATAAGATCCTCCTGGCCCGAGATATGGATCAGTTGCCGTGATTAATCCCACTGGTGATCATTATAAGAGGGAAAGGATATAATAATCAAATATCAAGTCTCATAACATAATACCAAACAATTCAGGAGCTACTATACCATGGCCAAAGCTACTATTCTAGTGGTGGAAGATGAAAGAATCACCGCAGAAGATATCCGGGCCGGACTGGAATTTGCTGGTTACAAAGTACCGGTAATATGCTCTACCGGTGAAGATGCCGTTAGACAGGCAGGAAGACTGGAACCAGATTTAGTGCTGATGGACATTAAGTTAGAGGGTGAAATGGATGGTATAGAAGCTGCTGCCCAGATAAGAAAATCTTATGACATACCAGTAATCTACCTAACTGCTTATTCTGATGAA
Organism: Methanobacterium formicicum; assembly: GCF_029848115.1. Lineage (NCBI taxonomy): Archaea > Methanobacteriati > Methanobacteriota > Methanobacteria > Methanobacteriales > Methanobacteriaceae > Methanobacterium > Methanobacterium formicicum. The sequence goes on from NZ_JARVXG010000028.1 coordinate 14,637, forward strand.
AAAACTGTGGAAAGAGCTAAACTAACTGAACCATCTGGATTTCTGGTTAAAGGGCAGGGAATGCTAAGCAAACCCTTTGATGAGAACGAACTCCACGCGGCCATAGAAATAACCCTTTATCGGCACGAGATGGAAAGGGAGCATGACCAGATCTCCGCGGCGATTTTGCTTAGAACCAGTGAGGCGGTGATTGCCACTAATTCCACGGGCCAGATCAGGTACATCAACTCCCTGGCCGAGACCATAACTGGTTGGCCTAAAAAAGAGGTCCTGGGTAAGAAACTGGAAGAGGTATTCCTGCCCCTATCCAAAATAAATAATGAATCTCCTTTAGAAGATGTTCTGGTTGAGGGGGAACCGGAAA
>NZ_JARVXG010000028.1:20000-32345 GCF_029848115.1 Methanobacterium formicicum
TAGTTCTGCGTTTTCACGGGCAGTTAGGTCGCCGTATAAACTTACCAGTTGGGGTACCATTCCTATTTTTTGACGTACTTCATCTGGTGATTTAACTACGTCGTATCCGGCCACCGCGGCTGTACCAGATGTGGGGGGGATAAGACAAGTAAGCATTTTAATGGTAGTAGTTTTTCCAGCCCCATTTGGGCCTAAAAATCCGAAAATACTTTTATTTTTAACCTTCAAATTCAAAGCATCCACTGCGGTGAAGTCTTTGTATATTTTGGTAAGATCAGAGGTTTCAATGGCATATTTCATACCTTTAACTCCTGTTATTTTTTATGGACATCATATCTATTAGAAAATCTTCGTAAAGATTATTCTCACTTCTTTTAAAGAAATTCCTTATATTTTCAAGGGTTTTTGAACCTTTAGGGGTTATTTCATAGTATTTAACTTTTCTTTTCCCGTGATTTTCCCAGGTTCCCTTTATAAGGCCTTCCTCTTCCAGTTGGTGTAATTTGGGATAGATGATGCTGGCACTGGGCATTTTAATTTTATCCTTAAAGGGGGAAGATTCATGTAGTTTGGTCATGATCTCGTAGCCGTGCTGGCCTTTCATGTTGATGAGCCAGAGCATCACTATGGGGCCCGAACCCCTCATAATGCCTTTAACCAGTTTTTTTTCGTAATTATCCAGGTTATAGAATAATCTATTATCTTCCAAAGCCTTTGTGTAGTACCCTCGCGGAATTTCAAGGTTTTCAGCGTCTTCTTCTGAAATTTCAGTAGATTCTTTGCCGGGGTTGTCTCTGATTAAATCATCATCCATCCACTTTACACCTCTATTATAGTAATCGATATATCAATTTTCGACATAGTTTAAATAGATATATCCACTTTCCATATAAAGGTTGGGGTTCGCCCTGTAGAGTGAAAATAGGATCAACAATTGGCAGGAACCCTTCTATTCGAAAAATATATCACAATTACGGGCACAAAAAGTGAAACATGAAAATTGGATTCTCCACTCTTGCGCTGTTTATGAAGTCCTTCGAAGACTTCCTGGATATGGCCACTGCCGATGGCTTCCAACTGGTGGAAATACTCTGTGAAGGTCCCTACTGGCCGCGAAACATTTTAACTCAGGGTGAAGGTTTGGAGGTATTTTCCTCCTATGATGTGGATGTTTTCCTGCATGCTCCCACCATTGATCTCAACCCGGCCAGCCTGAACCCCGGTATCCGCGAGGAAACTATGCGCCAGATTAATGAAACATTAGAACTGGCTTCGATAATAGGGGCAAAGGCCATAACCACTCATCCTGGAATGATTCATAGATTGGAAGACAGAGTCAGGGAAATGGGTAAATATTTCGCCATTGAAACTCTAAAAGAAGCAAATAACTATGCAGAAGATTTGGGGGTTATCCTGTCGGTGGAGAACATGCCCGGTCGCTACGCTTATTTCTGTAACACTGCCCCTGAACATTCTTACTTCCTGGAACAATGTGGTTGCCACGGCACCGTAGATTTAGGTCATGCCAACACCACCAATCATCCCGATTCATTTTTAGAACTGGAAAGAATCTACTATTATCATCTAAGTGATAACAATGGTAACAAAGACCAGCACCGAGCCTTAGGCGAGGGCACACTTGATCTGAATTTGATTAATGGTATTGAAAGGGGGATAATTGAATTGAATAATTATGAGGATGTCCTAAAAAGCCGAAATCTTCTCCTTCAACTCGCCAAGTGAATCAGGCATAATAAAGGCCATTGATACAACTAGGAGCTATAATACAGATCAATAGGGAATAAGTTACTTATAATATTTATAACGGTTCAAACACGAAAATAAATTAAAAAAACCTTATATTGGGGTAAAAAATGTCTAGTGAAGTGTATTTTTCCAATCTACGATCCCGGGGCCAGAAAGATAACAAGAACAGTAAGATAAAACAGTTATTTGATGGGGCAAAATTCGGTGATTTAATCCAGGAAGAGGATTTAACCGCCATAAAACTTCATTTTGGAGAGCGGGGGAATGATGCTTTCCTTAAACCAGTTCTGGTAAATGCAGTTGTTGAAAAAACTTTAAATTCAAATGGAAAACCATTTTTAACTGATACTAACACTCTTTACTTTGGTAGCCGCCACAATGCTACCCAGCACCTGGAGACGGCCATAAAAAATGGATTTGCCTATGCAGTAACCGGGGCACCGGTTATTATTGCCGATGGACTTCGTGGAGATAACTGGATTCCAGTGGAGGTGGGTTTGAAACATTTCCAGCAGGTGAAAATCGCCGGAGATATCATTAGTGCGGACAGTATGCTGGTTTTATCTCATTTCAAGGGACACGGGATGTGTGGTTTTGGAGGGGCCATAAAAAATCTGGCCATGGGCTGTGCCTCAGCCCAGGGTAAGGTGGAACAGCACCAATGCGCCAAACCAGTTATAAGTGATAATTGTACCGGCTGTGGGGCCTGTATAAACTCCTGCCCCCTGTCGGTTATGTCTCTTTCTGATGGTAAGGCCATCATTGAACTGGAAGAATGTGTAGCCTGCAACAACTGTCTGGCAGTATGCCCCGAATCTGCGGTGAGCCTTGATTTTGATGCCTTACCTGAATTCATGGAACGTATGGTGGAATACGCTTATGGGGCAGTTAAAAACAAAAAAGGGAAGGTGGGCTACCTGAACTTCCTGATGGATATCACCCCGGACTGTGACTGTGAAGCTTTCAGTGATGCTCCCATAGTCCCGGACATAGGGATACTGGCCTCCAAGGATCCAGTTGCCCTGGATACGGCCAGCTATGACTTGGTAAACCAGCAAGTGGGATTGGAAAACTTACTACTGGAACATCACCACCAGAAGGGCGGTGATAAATTCAGAGGGGTTTGGGAAGAAGTTGATGGTCGGTTACTACTGGAATATGCCGAGGAAGTGGGGATGGGTAGTAAGGAATACCATTTAATAAACCTATAATCCTCTTTTCTCATTATAAGCGGTCATATTCCCTATTTAGCCGGGTAAAGAAAATCGTTTATAAGTGTTTCCATTTGCGTCCCAGAACAAGGTATTAAATAAAGGATAATAAAAGGCAAATAGTAATGTGTTAATTTTCTATAGGAAGTAAATTAGATAAGAGAGGGGTTTAAATGGATACAGCTTACATCTGGCTGGTATTGGGGATAATCATTGCATTGGTAATGCTGGGAGTTCAATTTTATTCCAAACGAGCTTTGACCCTAAAAAGAATTATCGGAACAACTCTTTTATCATTGCTGGTTGTTACCGTAGGTTTAGGTTCTATCTGGGCCTCCATTGGCCATTCATTGTTCGCCAACCAAGTAGCTTCCACCATAGGCTGGGCTCCAGGAAGTCCCTTTCAACAGGAGGTTGCCTTTGCCAATCTGGCATTTGGAGTTCTGGGGATACTGTGTATCTGGATCAGAGGCAATTTTTGGACAGCTACAGTAATAGGAGTTTCAATTTTCCTCCTGGGGGATGCCATAGGACATATCAGTAACATTCTGGTTACAGGTAATTATGCCACTGGAAATGCCGGGGCGGTTCTGGTTCTGGATATACTGGTTCCTTTACTGTTGATCGGTCTCCTGGTAGCCTACAAGATCTTGGAAGAAAGGGCAGTGCGCAGTGCCATAAAGAGTTTGGAAAGATCACTGTAGTGGGGGCAGATTTTGCAGGATAAAGGGGTGCCTGACAAAGAAAATTCTTCGGGAGTCAATGCCAAACGCATAGAGACCCTGGTTGATGGTATATTTGCCATTGCCATGACCCTGCTTGTATTGGGGATTGCAGTACCATCTATTGCCAATCCCACTGAAGCAGCACTTTACCAGGCTATTTATAATCTCATACCAAATTTCTACAGTTACGCCATCAGTTTCATGCTTCTGGCAATTTTCTGGAGGATAAATCACCTTCAATTCAACCGTATTCAGCGGGCAGATGCCACTTTACTGTGGATAACCGTGGTCTGGCTCCTTTTCGTGGCTTTAGTTCCTTTTTCGGCATTCTTCGTGGGAGAGTATGGGAATTTCCAGTTACCCAACATATTCTTCGACTTGAATCTTTTGGCCATAGGTTTCCTGTTATTTCTCAATTGGCGTCACGCACTTAACAGTGGCCTCACTGATGAAATGGATGAAGAAGTGAAAAAATCAAGTTTAAGAATCAATTTAATGTTACCGGCTATTTCCATCCTGGCTCTGGCCTTAACTTTTCTACCATTTATTAAGGAGTATGGCTACGGATGGTCCAGTCTGGCCTACCTTTTGATCCCGGTAATAAAGCAGTTCCAGTGAACTTTAGATAATTTTTTAAGATAGTTTTCTGGATCCCAGTAAATCAGTTGAATAAAATAACTGTTGAGTAAAATAAAACATTATTATCTAACATTATCATCTATATTAAAATTCAAATCATTTAAAATTCAATATCCAGGATCTCCTTAATATTACTCACCACCACATCCGCAGCTTCAAACACTTTATCAGGTGTTTCTTCTTCCTGTTGAGTGGTTAAAACACCTAAATCTGCTTCTTTAAGTGCCAGGATATCGTTGGCACTGTTACCCACCATCATCACCCGGTAGGTTCCTTTGAGCCCGGATACGATCTCCCTTTTTCTCTTGGAATCTGCAGTGCCGAATACGTTTTCTGAGGGAATGTTGATGAAACTGGCCAACTCTTCCAGAGATTTCATCCGGTCTCCCGAGGCCACGTAAATATGGAACGATCTTCTCTTCAATTCTTCCACCACCCGAGGCACTTCTGGAAATATTTTGCCCCCGGCAGTGATGGTAAATTCAATATGACCCGTCCGGGTGTTCATAATAAATCCAGATCCACTGCATATCTGCACGTTGTATTCCTTATCAACCACGGCCTGTATAGTGTCCTGAATATCACTGATCATTGCCTTTTCATCTTTAATAAGGGTTAATATGTCCTTTTTGTTGAGAGAGGAAGAAGAGTAACTGATATCAAAGGGTACCTTGTTCCGGGTTATAAACTGGAAAATGGTCTGGTCTGGTCTGGCATTAATCAGACAGGTGGAAGGGTCTGTTTGAAGAACTACCAGTGCTCGATGGGGATGTTTATCCACTAGATCAATGGAACTGACATGATCATAGATTCGTCCACTATCTAAGTCTTTGATAGCCCTGTAGCGGGATATAAGTGTCCCTGAGTTATCGAAAACAACTGCTTTCATGTTTTGATGGTTCCTCCTTGAAAGTAGTGTATTTGATCTTTCCCATTCAATTTAGGCGGTTCATCTATTTGTGTTTGTCTATGGTTTCTAGTTCACACTATCAGGGTGGAGTAAATAAAATAAAGTCCTAAAAACACTAGGAAAACTCCACATGCCATCATCATGACACGGTAACGTTTACCAGGGAGTACATGTCTCCCCTTACTGGTGAAAAATGACACCAAACTGTACCAGCTAAGATCTGAGCTCCAGTGGCCCACCAGGAAACTTAAAACCCCTATAATGCCGGCTAATTCTATTCCCTTAAGCATGAAAGCCCAGCCTACCGTAGCCCACCAGATATAGAAGTAAGGATTGGTAACACTGGTGACTATCCCACTTATAATTGACCCCCTTTTTTCTATTGGTTCTCCATCTCCCGGAAGTTCATCGGGCACCGGGGACCGGGCAATGCTATATCCAATGTAAATCAACATAGCTCCGCCTATGCCTCCAATTATCATGGTCACAGTTGGAGATCCAATAACCCATCCCAAACCCATTATCAGGAGTATTATCAAGGCTGTTTCAGCAATAACATGCCCTAAAACTACCAGTGGGCCAGCTCGGAACCCTTTTTTCAGTGAATCTGATATGGTAACGGTTAACATGGGTCCGGGAACCATGGCACCAGAAAAGCCCACCCAAAAGGAGGCTGCAGCAAATAAAATAATCTCTATCCACATTTAAATCATTAATCCTAGAGATGGTAATTATTAATTCTTTCTTTAATTAACTGTTTCCACAATATGTATCAATCAGTAAAATAAGTACCTGTCCAGTTAGAACCACTATTAAAACAGGGGTGAAAAGATAGGTGTTCTAAACTGAAGATCCAGGGATAGTATCTGTTCCCCAGTATAAAAAAAATCCAACAAACTTCAGGGGGAGGCTATAAAGTAACGATCTGACTATAGGTTAACTTTTAGGCTGGTTAAGCACTTCCATGATCTGGGATAGATGCTGGTCTATGGCTTCTACCTGGTCATCACTCAGGGACCTGGTCCGGGATAAGAACTGGAAGCGTTCGTATACATGGCCCATTTTATGGAGGACTTCGCTTCGAATTACTTTCTGGTACATTCACATCACCAGAACTAGATTGAACTTTCCAACCTATATATCTTACCTAAATTGGATGGGTTGTCGTCAGCAACCGTTACCAAAAGTAAATAAGAGATTTCAACTAACTTATAAAGTCAAAATCTGTTCCTATGCCTTTTTCACGGGCACGCCGGTAGATGAGTCCTGCAGTGACTACATCCTGAACTGCCAGGCCCGTGGAGTCGAAGATGGTGATTTCATCTCCTTCTCGGCCAGTTTCATTTCCAACGATAACATCCCCTAGCTTGGCATGGATGTCTTTTCGTTTTAAAACCTTCTGGGCAACGGGCACATTTATTTCACCACTATGGCTGGCCTGCTCCCAGGAGTCAATAATGATCTTTGATTTTAAGAGTAATTTGGTTTCTAACTCCTGCTTACTGGGGGCATCAGCACCCATGGCGTTTATATGGGTTCCTGGGCTGATCCAGTCGGCCTTTATCAATGGTTTTCGGGAAGGAGTGGTAGTAACCACTACATCTGCATTTTTAACTGCTTCCTCAGCAGTTTCCACGGCTTCCACCTTAAAACCATAGGTTTCAGTGGCTTTCTTGGCGAAGTTGGTACGGGTGCTGCAGGTCCGGCAGAAAACCTTGGCCTCTTTAATGTCCATAACCTCATTCAAGGCCATTAACTGGGTGCAGGCCTGTTTTCCAGCGCCAATTATTCCTAATGTTTCTGCGTCTGGGCGGGCCAAGTACTTGGTGGCTACTCCTGCCGCGGCACCGGTTCGCAGATCAGTTACCAGGGTTCCGTCCATTACTGCCATTGGAAAACCGGTTTCAGGGTTTACCAGTTCTATGACGGCCATTACTGTGGGTAATTGCTTTTCTAAGGGGTTGTGGGGATGAACATTGACGCACTTGACTCCTGCTTCCTCAGTACTCCGCACGTAACAGGGCATTATGCGCAGATCCCCTTCCTGGAAAAATAAGTACTCTTTAGGTGGCATCTGCACATCACGCTGAGCATAAGCCTTAAAAGCGGTTTCAACAGAATCAACAACTTCTTTCATACTAATAAGTTCTTTAATTTCGCTTTGCTTTAATAAAAGGGTTCCTGACATGATTTGCACCTTTTAAATTTAATTCCCCAATGTTAAAATCAATATTTATTATTAATTATCACCTACCAATTCAAATAAGTACCCCTTCTCTATAAACTGAAATTAATATAAGGTGAACTATTGGGGCATGTGGCTTGTGGGAAGCATAGCTCACCTATAAATTGGAACTAAAATAATGGTGCCCGTGAGAGAAAATGGATCTTAACCAACGTTTCTGGGAAATAGATGTCATACGTGGCCTGGCCATAGTGATGATGGTGACCTATCATCTACTCTTTGATATGGCTTTTTTTGGAGTTTACACCCTGGATGTTTCCACAGGAATTCTGTGGTGGTTGGCCAGACTAACCGCCTTCATGTTCCTGTTCCTGGTGGGAGTTTCCCTGGTCCTGAGTCACACCCGCGCCGAGCTCAAGGGACAAAACCAGGAAAGAAGTGGGTTTTTCTTCAAATATCTAAAAAGGGGGGTTAAAATATTTTTATTGGGGATTTTAATCACCATGGTAACCTGGATATTCATACCCCAAGATTTTATAGTTTTTGGAGTCCTGCATTTCATTGGAATAGCCATAATCCTGGAATATCCCTTTTTAAACAAAAAATACCTTAATTTAATCCTGGGAATTCTCTTCATAATTTTAGGCTTAATATTGGCCCAGTTCACGGTCAGCTACCCCTGGCTTTTATGGTTGGGCTTGAAACCCCTGGGATTCATCACTGTGGATTACTTCCCCCTACTCCCCTGGTTGGGTGTAGTTTCCCTGGGATTATTCGCGGGAAAAACACTTTACCAAGGTTATAAAAGGAAATTTCGCCTGCCAGACCTTTCAAAAAACCATTTCACCCTGCTGTTCAGTTTCCTGGGACGACATTCCCTGCTGATCTATCTCCTGCACCAACCACTTATCATACTGGTACTGTACCTCCTGGGAGTACTGGATCTGGGGAATTTATTTTATTTTCTAAACTAGAAATGGTCTAAAGGAGATGTGAGGATATTAAAGTATTAAACCGAATTTATATGGTTTTCCTACACCAGGGGTCACTACCGAAATGGTAAATATTCCTTCAATGGTAAATATAATAAGATTCATTTTCTAAATCAAAAGGATGTATAATGATTAATTGCTAACCACATTTGACTACTCACGCATTAGGTGGGAATATGAGTATTTTGGAAAAATCACAATCAATCAGGAATCATGAATTAACCTCCGAAGAGAATCTGGAAACATTCATTAAAGGAATCGAAAAGGATAACTCTGCTATAAGGGCATTTGTTGAGCTTAAAGTTGATGAAGCCCGTGAAAAAGCCAAAGAAATTGATGATAAGATTAAAAATGGCCAGAAAGTGGGAAAACTGGCCGGTATGGTAGTAGGAATTAAAAGTAACATTAATGTGGAGGATTTTCACATCACCGCAGCCTCCCCCACCCTGAAAACTTATCTGGGGAGCTACGATGCCACAGTCACCCGGCGAATAAAAGCCGAAGATGGAATCATAATCGGAATGACCAATATGGATGAATTCGCAGCGGGAAGCTCCACTGAAACATCGTGTTTCGGCCATACTGACAACCCTGCCGCCCCGGGACGCATACCGGGGGGATCCAGTGGGGGCAGTGCCGCAGCAATCGCTGCAAGAATGTGCGACCTGGCCCTGGGTTCAGATACCGGTGGATCCATACGTAATCCAGCCTCCCACTGTGGAGTGATGGGATTCAAGCCAACTTACGGTGCAGTGAGCAGACAGGGCCTGCTGGATCTGGCCATGAGCTTCGACCAGATCGGACCCTTCGCTACGGATGCCAGTGGTATAGCTTTAATGCTGGAGGTTATTGCCGGTGAAGACCGCCGGGAGTGTACCACCATTGACTGGAAAGTCCCAGAATTCACCTCTTCCAGCACTGATCCAGAAAATGCACTTAAAGGCATGAAGCTGGGGGTAGTGAAGGAATTCTTCCATGTATCAGATGAGGCTATCGTCAATATTATTGAAGATCGCATCAACCAGATGCAGGAGGCTGGGGCAGAAGTGGTGGAATTAAGTTTCGATCATCTCAAATTATGCCTACCTACCTACTACCTCATAAACTATGTGGAATTCTTCTCTGCCACCCGAAAGTACGATGGCCGAAAGTACGGGGAACGAATTGAAGAAGTGTGTGGAGAGGAAGTACTCCGCAGGATACAGATGGGATCCTACATCAGCCAGAAAGAATTCAGTGGCAAGTACTACAAGAAGGCCTTACAGGCCCGTTCCCTCATACGGAGAGAAATAACCCGACTCCTGAAAGATGTGGATGTGCTGGTTGGTCCCACCGTACCCAAACTACCTCATAAACTGGGCACCTCCCTGGAACCAATGGAAATGTACGCCTACGACATCCTGACTGTTATAGCCAACCTGGCTGGTATACCTGCAGCCAGCACACCGGCCGGAGATGTTAAGGGAGTACCAGTGGGAATGCAGTTCCAGGCCAAACCACTGGATGATGAGAAGATATTGCAGTTGATGGCTGCACAGGAAAGATTGGATTAAAATATTTCTTCCCTATCTTTATTTTTATTTTCAGCCATTAATGACAAATAGAATTCTAATTCAACTAACCAGTTATCAAATTAAAAAAACAGGACTTATAAATTAAAAAACCAGCTGTGGATTCCATGAAAAGAATAGGCATCCTCAATGTTAAAGGGTCTCTGCCCAATTTCGAGGACTTTGGAAAACTTCCCACCCATTTGTTAAATGACAATGGGTTGGTAGGTGGCCAAAAGGCACACCATGTTCTGAATGGTCTCATAATACCCGGGGGCAGTATCGTAGAGTCAGAAAGTATCACTCCGGAGGTAGAAAGGGTTATCCGGAAAATGGATGCTCAGGGGAAGTTCATACTGGGGATGTGCTCTGGATTTCAGGTACTGGCCCATAAAACAGATATAGGGCGTAAATCTCCCTGTCCAGTGGAACGTGAGGGACTGGGAATACTGGATGTCACCTTCCATCCCCTTATTGGCACCGACCGGGTGGAAGCAGAAGTGGCTGATGACTCCTTCCTCACCACGGGAATGAAGGGAAAAAGTGTCACTGGATTCCATTGCCACACCTACGGGGATATAAGGGGAGATGCACCACCAGTACTATTTTCACAGGTTAAAAGAACCGATTACACGGATAATCCACGTAAAATACTTGCAGGGGTTCGTAATGATGAAGGAAACGTGGTGGGGACCATGATTCACGGTTCTCTGGATGAAAACCCCTCCCTGGTTAATAACATCCTGAATTACCTGGATACGGATGAAGAAGAAACAAAACAAATCTATCAGGCTAACCAGGAACTTCTAAAGAAAATCAAGGGAGAAATAGGAATCGGTCTGGATATTTACGCTGATTATCGGTTATCCTCCAACATGGATGGATTGCACCAACCAATCTCTGGAAATAACCCTGAAAATGTAGAAATACCTCCTTTCCTCATGATAGCCAGCACCGGGTCTGATTCAGGGAAAACATTCCTCACCACGGGAATGGTGGGAGCCCTGCGCAGGAAAGGCTACCGGGTGGGAGTTTTAAAGGTGGGCCCGGATACCCGGGACCTGGTGCCAGCCCTCTACCTCAACAAGGAAAGAATGGTCAACTTTTCATCCATTAAAATCGGTGGACTGGGCTGGAAAGGTTTGAAAGAGATAATCAACACTTTAAAAGGTAAAAAATATGATTTGATATTGATTGAGGGAGTTATGAGTGTTTTCACTGGCCTTTTAAATGAAAAAACACCCTTCTCTGCTGCGGAGATAGCTCTGGCCGGGAACATCCCCACCATCATGGTAACCGGATGTAACAAGGGAGGCATAGAAACCGCGGCACTGGATCTGGCTTCTCATCTGGAAATGATGGAGAAACTGGGCATAAAAACAGTTGGAGCTATTTTAAACAAGGTTTACCATGAAAAAATAGCAGAAAACGCCTCCCGCTACATTAAAAAAAGCACTGGGCTGGACTGGGTGGCCCGGGTACCCAAGGCCCAGCTGGCAGCCCGTGGTGGAACTCCGGAGGTGGAGATAAAACTGGAAAATTTCTGCCAGAAGGCCATGGAAACAGTGGAACAACACCTGGATGTTGAAGAAATAATGAAAATGGCTAAAAAACCTGAATTTACGGGTTACCGGCCTTACAGTGATATTTTGGATATTTATTTGTCCTAATGTTCTCACTATAAATTATTAAAAAATCACTTACTAAGGGGTCGTCTCCTAAAAATAAATTTATTGTTCATTAATTTTCTTTTTTTCCATGTATTTATCAAATGCTTTTTGTTTATGGGTATTTGGTTTCATTATTATTTATATGTCTTGTGCCGTGTTAATCAGATTTTTTGACGAGAATTCGTGCTATTCCGTGTGTTATTAATTGTGTACTTTAATTTTTAGATATAACTCCAAAAACAAGATCTTAAAAAAATTAACTATGATAAATTCATTGATCTCTTTAAAAAAGGAAAAAAGGGGTTGAATGGGTTGGTTTATTTTTTCTTTGGTGTTAGTATTCCTCCGAGTATGGCTAGTATGGCTAGTATGAGGCTTGTTGTTGGTGTTCCTGTTTTTTGCATTGTTATGGTGTTGCTTGCTGCGTTTGCTGTTGTAGGGTTTGTTGTGGGGTCGTTGTTGTTTGGTGTTTCTATGTTAATGTTGAATGGTTTTATTGTGTCTGTGTTTCTGTTGTGTGTTTGTGAGTTTATTGTGGGTATGATGGTGTATTTTCCGCTTGTTAGTGCCCTAAGTGTAAGATACAAATAAGGATCTCCTACTTTTACGTTGTTGAGTGTCCATGTTATTGTTCTGTTTGTGGGGTTGTAGGTGTATGTTCCGCTGTCAACACTGGCTGTTACAAATTCCAAACCT
>NZ_JARVXG010000029.1 GCF_029848115.1 Methanobacterium formicicum
TGTAATTTCAAGTGAAAACAGGAAAACACAACTTAAAACTTACAAATTTTTTTTATTACAAAAAAAACCTGTCTTCAAATAAAAAAAATTAGGGTTTCTACAAAGCCGTAATAATAATATTGGAAACTACCTTTATGAATTAAATTATAAACGTGCCCTCTAACAATTTTAATCCCTGAACGGATCACATAAATATATCCTTTATCCTTAGCCGCATTTTTAGCTCTTGAAAGCACCATTTTTTTGGCTCCACAAACAAAGAAATCTAGATAGTTTTATCTATTGCCTTTGGTAAATTTGGATCTAATCACAGATCACCACTATCAAATTGAATTCATTAAATAATAAATATTACCATTGAATACATAAATTTCTATTATGAACTATAATAAGTTTTAAGAAAATAAAGGAAGTGCTAAGATAACGAAGATTATGCTATCTGTAATAATATTAAATTATAAAAATGTAAATCTCACATCGAAATGTGTTAGTTATGTGATTAATGCAACTAAAGATGCAAATATAAAAACTCAAGTGATAATCGTTGACAACAGCGCCCAAGAAACTGCTGATAAACTTAAAACGCTTATACCTGATGCTTATATAATTGAAAATATTGAAAACAAGGGTTTTTCTAAAGCGAATAATCAAGGTATTCTCGCTAGTGAAGGTGAATTTGTTTTACTATTGAATAATGATGCTTTTATTAATTCAAAATGTTTAGTCACTGGAATAGATTATATTAAAAATAATAATAAATGTGGAGTATGGGCTCCGAAACTAGTGGGTGAAGATGGATCCTTTCAGGTTTCGTGTGCAGAATTGCCTTCTATTAAAGGATTAATTCAGGAATATATTCTATTAAAAGATAATAATTCTTATCCTGATTTGAATAAATGGAAAGAACCACACAATGTAGGCAATGTCATCGGTGCTTTTATGCTGATGGAAAAAAAGAAAATTGAAGAAGTAGGATTATTAGATGAGGATTATTTCTTCACAGTGGAAGACGTAGACTACTGTAAAAGGATTCACGAAGCAGGATATTCTGTAATATATGATCCTAGATGTGAAATAGTCCACATTGGTGGCGCTTCACAGGAAGATAAATGGATAAACGACCCTTATATGCATAAATTCCGTGTTCTTTATTTTAGGAAAAACCATGGAGTATTTATGGCATCCTTATCAAAGATCATCATTTATATGGGGCTAAAGATTAGAAAATGCTTTTCTAAATACTCAAAACTTAGAAAAAAAGAATAATAAATTATATTATTCTTTAAAATTAAATAATTTTTTAGTGTTATTAACAAAATTATCCATTCCAAATTCTTTTATCCTCATAATAGCTGCATAACTTTTTTCTTTCAATAAATATTCATCAGTTATAAGCTTTAAAGTAATTTCCTTCAACTCTCTTGAATCATTCCATACAAAACCATCCACCCCGTCACGAACAATTTCCGGTTGTCCTCCTTTATTTATAACAACAGGAACACATCCCGCAGACATTGCCTCACCGGTGGTTATGCCAAAATGTTCCATAATTTCCGGGTTTTTGTTTTCATCTTCATTAAACCCTGTAGCATGCCAAAATATTTTTGATCTGCTGTATAAGTCTATCAGGTTCTCAAGAGAGGTGTTAACATGAAAATGTATGGGGTAACCTTTCGATTCTTCTTGACAAAGTCTTAAATATTCCTTATTTTCGGGTATATCACCTACACCCCCCGCTAAATGATATTCCCAATTTTTTACTGATTTATTATTATCATATAATTCTTTAAAGATTTTTATCATGTCCAACTGCTTTTTACTATGTGCTCCTGTGAAAAATCTACCCACACTTACTATTTTATTCTCTTTTGGACCAGGATGAAACTTTTCTATATCAACTGGTGGATTTAATATCTCTATTTTATTATCGAAATATTTTTCAACCCATTTTTTAACAAACGTGGAGTACACCACTATTTTATCATAAGTCTTAAGGTTTTGGTCAAAGAAAGTTCTTGCCATCACCCTTTCAAAAATACTTCTTTTAATATTCGTGGGGGGAATTTGACATATATAAAAATTCTTAGATGAATTAGCGGGAATAACCGTGTTTATATCTTGATTTATAAAAATATCATATTGTTTGGTTATTTTTTTTAGCAGGAATGCTTTAACGTGTTGGTGTAAATGAAGGACTTTGACAAAATAATTTAATTCGAATTTCCGAATATTTACTCCCTGTAAATCAACATTTAACCGGCTTTCCAGTTCTTCTACATTAGGTTTTTCGAAAACAATGAATTCAACATCATTTTTTTCAGCCAGGATCTCTGCAATTTTGCAGATATACTTTTCTCCACCACCATAAGCACTTAAATCAGGGGCATAAATTCCAATTTTCACATTATCACGATTCATATAATTAATTTCACTAAGAGCACAGGTAACAACTAACGCTTTAATAATATCCTAATCATCTTTTTGTTTATTAAATTCAAATGGTAAAATTTCCTTCAGAAGATTTATATCTTCATTATTAATTATTTTCATAACATAAATAACAATTAGGTATATAAATAACCCAATAATTCCTGCTAATATCCAATTTAGTTGTGTTTTTATAATATAAACAAAAATTCCCAAGACTATACCGCTTAAAATTGGTTTGAGAATATAATAATTCAAGGAAACTTTAAAGTAGTGTCTTGAAATGTAATAAAATAGTAATGAGAAACCCAATCCTTCAGTTAGAACTGTGGCAATAGAAGCACCAACGAAACTAAAGTTAGGAATAAGTATTAAAGTCAAAACCACATTAAATAATGCATTCGAACCCACTACAACAGTGACTAATCTCTGTTTATTCATAGCATTCATCATGTTGGTAAATAAGGCATTAAGGAATATTATTGGAATTGCCCAAATCAATGTTTGTAAAGCAATAATTGAAAGCACAAACTTTTCTCCATAAATAAGTAGTATTATCTCGTCTGCAAATACAAAACCATAAATAAGGATAAAGATTGCTACAACAAACAAATATTTAAACGATTTTTGATATTCAAGTTTTAATAGTTCCTTTGCTGATTCAAAGTGCCTAGACATTACAGGGAACAAAGCGGTGATAAAAAGGTTAGGTATGAATAAAAAGACATAAATTAACCTGTAAGCTGCATTATAAATACCAACTGCCTCATTACCTACCATCATAGAAAGCAGGAATGAATCTAACCAAAAATAGATTGTTACAAATATTCCTGTTACTGCAAAAGGCAGGGCTTCTTTAAATGCAGATTTACAAAAATTAATATCTATTTCTAAGTAGGGTAAAGAGATTTTTTTCACATAAATAACGAAAATATATAAAAATCCAAATATGCCTACAATAACATACACTGACGCAAAAGCGACAACAGATAATCCTAAATATATTACTGATAATGTTAAAGCCAACATTATAACATTACTTATAATCGTAGCTAAAGATTGATATTCCATTTTTTCATAAGCTTGTAAAATAGAGTAGAATACGCCAGTAAACGAACCTAATATAGTAGAAATTGCCATAACACAAATTACATTAATAATCTGTTGAGAATAACCTGCTAAATAAGAAACTATTACAATAACTCCAAATGTTATAATTCCTAAAACAATTTTTATTACAGTGGTATTTGCAAAATATTTATCCGCTAATGATTTATCTCTGGCAACTTCTCTTACAGTAAGACTTGATAAACCAAGATCGGTCAATACACCAAAAATACCAGTGATAGAAAGTGCTATAGATATGATTCCCCAACCTTCAACCCCTAAATATCTTGCACTATATACAGTTGTAAGAAAAGTGAACACATAGGCTATAATATTAGATAATATTAATACTGTAGTGTTTTTTGCTACACGACGTGCTACGCTCATATTGATAATACCTCATTCAATACAATGTGATGTAAGTGGAAATTATTTGGCATTTAGCTAATCTTGGATTAATCAATAGATGAATTCAACTTCTTAGTATGGATGATTAGATTATGTCTTATAAAGGTTTTCAATTAAGATATTGTAAAGTTAAGGGTTGAAATTCATAAAATATTACCTAAAATCACTTCAAATGTTAATGGCTGAATACAATTTAAATTACTCTGAATTAGCTTTTTAACTACATTTTTATAGCATCAACTCCCCACTTCTAATCACTCATCAAAGGCTTTTTTTTAGAGAAATAATTGTTTGAACGAGATATTGTTAAAAAAAAAGATGACTGAAAAATGAAATTTAATACTTTGAGTTTTACCCCATCTTAATCTGTTCTAAGATATAAAAATGCCCCAAATTATGTTTATTTTCAAATTTTCTATCAACAAATATATATAATAACGAATTTTTAATATTAATATACGTCTAAATGATTTTTTGAAATCCTTAAAAAGTATTCAATCATAACATAAAATAGTGTAGAGTTAATTTTTAATACTTTAAAGGGATTTTGATTCGGAGGCGATAAAATTAAAAAGATATTTTTTGTAGTGCTACTACTTGCAATAGCTGTTGTAAGTATCAATGGAACTTACGCCGCAACCGAAGACGGAAACCTATCTCACAACGAAAGCACTAATTTAACCGCTAATAACACGACTATCACAGACACAAGTGATACAAACACAAGTAATGCAAATAATCCTGATCAATCAAAATTAAGTAATTCTCCTTCTAATGACAATATGGCCGCAGGAGAACCAACAACTACCTTTACAATAGACCAGATTAAACAAGCGGCAACCACAGTCAGAGATTACATCGAAACTTACGACAAACTACCCGATAATGTATTAATCGGCACTACCACTGTTACTATGCCTCAATTCTTAGAACTACTAGCCACCGCCACCATACAAATCAACAACGGAAACAA
>NZ_JARVXG010000030.1 GCF_029848115.1 Methanobacterium formicicum
GGGTTAAATCCATGGCCATGATCCATGAGAAGCTTTATCAATCTCCTAACCTCACCCGGGTTGATTTCAAGGACTACATAGAAAAACTGGCATCAAACCTGATTTACACCTACAAAATAGAAAACCGGGATATTGAACAGGTTTTCGAGGTTAAAGATGTGGAGATGAATATCGACACCGCCATACCCTGTGGACTCATTATAAACGAACTGATAACAAACAGTTTAAAGTACGCATTCCCCCCTTCCTTCCAGAATAAGAAAGGAGTTATTAAAATAAAGCTGGTTCAAACCGGTAACCTGTTCCAGCTGGAGATCTCCGATAATGGGGTGGGATTACACGCTGATATTGAGCCAGAAAATGCGGAGACACTGGGGCTGCAACTGGTGCACACCCTGGTAAATCAGTTAGATGGGAGCCTAAAAATCGACAGGATTCGCGGGACAAAGTTCACCATTACTTTCCAGGAACTGAATTACAAAGAACGGATTTAGATAAAATAAGTAGGATAGAACTAGTCACCTAAGAATAGAACTATCACTAACTTTATTCCCTAATTTTCATACCAGACTTTAATGGATCAATAAAGTAAGGTGGGGTTAGATTCCTTCACCGCTTTAGGTCCCTCTTTTTCCAGTTTATGGTAGGCTTCCATCAGATCCTCCAGGAGCATTTCCACCATATCCCGGCCGAAGTTTTCCTTAACCACAATTCGCAGGACAGCCACATCCTCTGCATCGGCGGGCAGAGTGTAGGCCGGGACAATCCATCCCTTCTCCCGCAGTTTTTCTGAAAGCTGGAAAACCGTGAAATCTGCGTTCTTTAGAGTTACCGCCACCAGGGGGACAATGATATTTTTATTGATAAGTTCAAATTTACCAGAATTTTCAAGTTCACCGGCCAGATAAAGGGTGTTATCGAACATGTTAGTCATTATATCCTTATAACCCTTCCTACCCAGCCTGATGAGGTTATAGTACTGGGCGATTATGGTACTGCTTCCCTTGGAAAAATTAAGGGAATAATTGGGCATCAATCCCCCCAGGTAGTTGATATCGAATATCAGATCTTCAGGCAGGTCGGATTTGTCCTTGAATATTATCCAGCCCACTCCCGGGTACACCAGGCCGTACTTATGGCCCGATACATTGATGGATTTCACCTGTTCCAGTCTGAAGTCCCATTCCATGTCCGGGAAAATGAATGGTGCCACAAAGCCCCCACTGGCCCCATCCACATGTATGGGTATATCCCATCCTTTAGTTTTCTTGATATCCACCAGTAAATCGTTTATTTCCTTGATTGGGTCCATTTGTCCGGTGAAGGTTGTCCCAATGACTGCCCCTACGGCTATGGTGTTTTCATCAACTTCCTGGGCCACGTCCCGGGCAGTTATGGTGTAATGATCCCGGGTTAAGGGTATTAACTTCAGTTCCACGTCGAAGTAGCGGGCGAACTTCTCCCACACCGTGTGCACATCGGCCCCCATGACTATGTTGGGTTTATCCGCGGGTTTGCCCTCTTTTTCCCTTCGCTGTCTCCAGGTCCATTTATGGGCCAGAAGTCCCAGCATGATGGCCTCTGAGGATCCGATGGTTCCGGTTCCCACTGATTTGCACTCGTGGGGTGCGTTAAAGAGCCGGGCTAACATGTTAACCACCCGGTCCTGGATTTTGGAGGTCTGGGGGTATTCATCGTTGTCCACGTAATTTTTACCCATGGTATCCATGATCAGCTGGTCAGCCTCGGGTTCCATCCAGGTGGTTACGAAACTGGCCAGGTTAAGGGCGGGATTCCCATCCAGGTTCAGTTCCTCGTGTATCAACTGGTAGGCTGCTTTAGCGGGCATTCCATCTTCAGGCATCTCGTATTTCGGGATACTCTCACTAAAGTAGCGACTTCCGTAGGTGGTGGTGTGTTCCCTTTCTGATCTTTTCAGTTTCCCCAGGTCTAATTTTTCTGATAACAATTAAAACACTCCTTGTGCCATTGAATTCTCTATTAAATTATGGAGTTTAAAGTGGTTAAACTTTGTTCATAGCTACAGCCAGCCCTTCTGAGCTATCTACTTTTCCGGCATTATTTACAAGATTTTTCTTAAAATTAGAATATTTAAGCCGTAATATAATTTTAAAAGGTTTTAAATTATTTAATCTATCAAATAATTCAAATAATTTTGAGTATTACTCAAAAAAGATTTATATAACCTTTAAATAGGATGATAATCCATATTACTTCCATAGAATGGATTGTAGTATTAAATGAGTAAGGGTTATTACCCCTGAGCTATAGGACAGTTATCGATTTAAAAAACCAGTATAATGGAAAATATGGCCCTTAAATTTTTAATACAGATATTTAAAAGCTTTAAATGAGAAGTTAAGTGGGATGATAATATGGTGACAAGTTCAGACTCAGAAAACATAGGCATTTTACTGGTGGGACACGGTAGCAGTTTATCCTCGGGGAATGAAGTGGTGTACCGCCTGTGGGAGCAGTATAAGGAAGAATCAGATTACCCGGTGGAAGTGGGATTTATGAACATTGAAAAACCCACCATACCCACAGCCATTAACACCCTGGCCAAGGAGGGGGTTTCCCGGATCATTGCTGTGCCGGTTTTCCTGGCCCATGGTCTCCACACCAAGGAAGATATTCCCTACATGCTGGGTTTAGGTGAACCAAGAAAAGATGCCGGATACTACAACCAGGAAAGGGAAAAAATTGAATTTGAGGGCCAGATAACTTACATTGAACCCCTGGGAGCCGACAAGAGGATCGTGGAGATACTTAAAAAGAAGGTAGAAGATTCCCTTGAATAAGGGAGTTTACACTGACGATTCTACCATGGGGTATTATGATTCTTTCAATAATGGAAAGTCCTTATCAAAAGAATATCCCATTATTTAAATGAAATCAAGTAAATAGAAATTTTTTTAATACTTACCTTGTCCACATCAGATTTAGAAAGAATTATAATTACGGGGGACATAATTTACATTAGTACTCATTGGGATAGGGTCAATGTTAAACTGTCTGATATTAAAATTTCATACTATCCATTTATAAATCTTCAAAAGAGCTATTGGATACATTGTGCTGACTTGACTATGATTCTAAAAATAAATGATCTCTCTAACTCAATCTAATTACTTAATTTAATGAAAATTAAAAGGAAGTGATGTTTTGGAAAGAGAAGGATTTATTAGAAGATTTAAAAGACTTTCAGCACCCACAGGAAAACCTTTATGGGGCCATGCATTTAGAGCAATAGGCTTAGCTATTTTAAGCGTTATTATAGCTTATTTTATTGGCTTAAGGCAAGGCATAGAAATTATTTTTATGGTAGTATTATTTGCATCGGTTCTAATGGATCAAGCAATTCCCTTCAGGAAAGCTGTTACTTTTTCAGTTATTGGATTTATTTTAATGTCCTTGGCATTTGTAAGTGCTTCAGTAGCACATATGTTTGGATTACCATTTTTCATAGTTTTGACTGTAATATGGTCTTTTTTCCCATTTACACTGTATATATTTGGAAAGGCTGAGGGATTATTTGGGTATCTGATTTTTATTTCATATTATACCGCAACGGTTCTTATAAAAAGTAGTACAAATGTTTTTGATTTGATTATTTATGTTTTATTTGCTTATCTTATAGC
Organism: Methanobacterium formicicum; assembly: GCF_029848115.1. Taxonomy (NCBI): domain Archaea; kingdom Methanobacteriati; phylum Methanobacteriota; class Methanobacteria; order Methanobacteriales; family Methanobacteriaceae; genus Methanobacterium; species Methanobacterium formicicum. The sequence continues at coordinate 3,663 of NZ_JARVXG010000030.1, forward strand.
TTCCATACTTCTGGTATGGAAATTTATTCAAAGAGATAATTATAAAAGGAAAATGGTTGCATCAGGGTTTGATCCTAACACATCTATAAACAAGATAGGTTCAGTAAGACGCAATCTAGCAGGAGTTCCCATTAATAAATCATATCATAACCTATTTGATTATGGATTGTATTTGACCGGACTCAGAAATTACGGGAGAACAGTTCAGTCCAGACTTACCGGTAAAGGAGCAGTGTTATTTGAGAATTTTCTTAATGAATCTAATTCTGTTAGTAGCTCTATAGCCGATCATATAGTAAATAAAAAAGGAGAAGTTAATCTTAAAAACGTTAAATCAACTTTAAATGAATTAAATTTGTATATGGATGAAAAAGTTGATGAATCTATAAAATTTTTAGCAGATAATTTTATAAAATTTTTTGAAGATTCAAACCGAATACTTTCCAGCCCTATAAATAAAAGTGAAGAGGAAACTGTTAAAATCACCCTTCTAAATAAGATGTCATTTAAACAGGTAATAACCTCTAGATTTAATCTGGATTCATTATACATACGTCATGCATTAAGATTTACAATTGCAATGGTAATAACCCTATCTTTTGTGTTCATCGACCATTCAAGAGACCCTGCTTGGATTGCTATGGGTGTTCTTATAGTACTCAAACCTGATGTTACCAGCACGTGGGACAACATGATTACTAGGGTTTCATTCAATCTCTTCGCAGTCATATTAGCCATTATTTTAGCCTTCATTTTCCCACATTATATGCTACTGATATTTGCATTAGTGGCACTTTATTTCTTCAGAGCCTTTTTACCCAATCATATTGGCCTTTCGATCCTAGCAGTAACTGTTTTTACAGTCTTTGTTTGGCCACAGGGTGAAGTGATTAATAATGCTGCTGCTAGGCTAATAGACATCCTTATTGGTTCAATTGTGTCCATTATACTTGTTTATGGTATATTACCAAAAAGATTAACGATAAATTTACCTAATCAGATATTTAAGGTTCTAAAAGCAAATCAAGAATATGCAGCGCTCATTTTATCCGGAAATTATGATAATAAAGCTGCAACTTCAAAGCTTGAAACATCATTATTAGAATATAATAACCTTGAATCATCATTAAAAAAGGTTCAAGATACATTTAAAGATGTTTCTGATGACCTGAAAATTTATGAAGATATATCTGGTGCCTGTTACAATCTTACTGAGGATATTTCCGCAATTGTAGGATACGAAAGTGAGATTTCTAAACTGGATTTCTCTCCTCTTAAAGATTTAAGCTCTAAAATTCTGGACATATTTGTAAATGCAATTGAAAGAAATGAGATACCTGAAGAACTACCGGATATGCATATTTACGATGAGACAATTTCTAAAATGCTTCAAGAACATGAGGACATTAAACAATATTTTGAATGGATAGTTTCTGACATCTATCTAATACATTATTTGACTAAAGAAGCAGTAGAAACAGGAGCACTGGAGAAATACAAAGATCTGAATCAATAAAAAAATAAATTGCCCACTAAGAAGAGTTAAAAGATATTTAATAAGTGGTAAACTGTCGAGTAGGTAAGAAGCAAACACATCGTGGGAGGTGATATGTGGACTTACTTTACATCATCAACACAATTACATGGAATGAATTAATAATTAAATAGTAAAATGGCATAGTAGTATTAATCCAGAATTTAGGATATGTTATGCGTTTTGCCTATAAGGCCTTTTTAGTTTGGTTTATCTTTTCAATTTTCTTGGCTACCTCAATTGAAATTATATTAATGGACTGAATTCTTGCTTTAGCATTCCTTTCTAAAGCCTCTTCCGCGTATTTTATCTCAATGTCTTCCCTATCGTCTCTTGCCATGAATAAAATCCTTACAGGAATCACTTAAGGAGTCCATTCAATTAATCCAATATCTGGGCCTATTTCATCACCATTTTTATCTTTGCATAATCAAAATAATAAATAATCCTAATAGATTTGGTTCGGTGAAAACTGTTAGGAAGGCTACTTAGACAATTTATTCAAAAAAAAAACTCTTTAACCTCCTTCAATTCCTGACTTATCTTGATACCCTGGGGACAGTGCTCTTCACAAACACCACACTCACTACACACTGCAGCGTGTTCATGTTCGGGTTTTATTTGGGCATTTTCTGCCAGGAATCCGGATCCATGTCCTTGAATTTTTCAGTACAGGGTACTCCACCTAATCCCCAGTGGGATTGTGGAATTTCGTGTATTATGACCTCCACTGCTTCGGGTGAAATTCCAACATCCGAGAAGACTTTGGTTAGATTCTCAATTAAATACTCGATTTTTTCCTGTTCGAAACCTTTCCATATGTTCACATGAAGTACTGGCATTTTTACCACCATTCCCTTGTTTCAATGATTTATTTATTAATGAAAATGAACAAGATCATAAATAAACAAATCACAATGCAAATTGTGTTAAACTAACTTAAAGTAGTTTTTCTAACCATTGGGTAATTACCAATAGGTAAGTGGGGAATTAGAATGGGTAACGATTATTTAAAAGAACTTTACCAAACTGTAGACGATACTTTCAGCTACCTCCGGAAGAAATGGACTATCCCTATAATTAAAGGATTATTCTGTGATTGTAAAAATTTTAAGGGTTTCCTGGAACTTAATCCTGGATTGAGCAGTAAGGTCTTATCGGAAAGACTTAAAGAATTAGAAGAAAACGGTGTAGTGGAAAAAATAGTGTTAAACTCATCTGCAGGCCATACAGAGTACTATTTAACTGAAAAAGGGCGCAGATTAAATAGGATCATCTTTGAAATGTTTAATTTTGCCCTGGATGAAGTTTTAAAAAGTGAAGATAGCATTAAATTAAGAGAAGAATCCAAAGAATCATTGAAAGAAACTTTACAGATGAATTGTTAGTGGTGAAGAACATGGCCAGAGCAATTGCAACAACACCCACGTTAACCGGGAAGGATACAGACCGTTTCGCTAGAAATCTGAACAAACCAGCAACATCCGAAAAGAAGAAATTCTTGAAAGAATCCCTTAAAGTTTACAGGACTATTAAAGCTAATAGCGAACGCTAGGCAACCTAATGTTCTAAATCTTTTTACAGAATATATAAAACGTGCCCATTTATTCAATAATAAGTTTTTCAAGTTCATAAACAAATTGTTTAGCTCTTTCTAGTGAGGTTCCTGCTTTGGATGCTTTTACCTCATACCCTAAGACATATTGAGAATCATTCCTCTTTTTATGTTCTAGATCATAAAGTTCGATTATATCATCAGTTAAATTATCTATTTCATCAAATTCAGTTCTAGCTTCATCAAGATCCTCAAAAAGCTGTTTCTTTAATTTATTTCTCACTAAAACAATTAGTGCATCGCCAGTTACGCGATGCGAAACCTCACCACTTACTTTAAAACCAATTGAAATTAAAACAGCTTTCGCCATATAATACATTGAATAGTAAGAAGAAACAATGACCCACAATGGAGAAAAATCTTTTTTATTTAGAAAATCAGCTACACTTAAACTTTCTAAAGCATTATCGTGCAAAGCATCGATTAGATTCTCCTCAGGGGCTACTTTTTTAATTAGTCCTTCATTCAAATCTTTTCTAAAATTCGATTCCGCTATTTTTATTCGTTCTGGGTCTAACATGCTCCAACATCCTATAATAATCTTCTATCCCAATCAATATAATGTTTCTATCCAATAATTCAGAAACTACGCTAAACTCATTGGTTTTAGCCATATTCATAAACTGATCAAAAGATAATATCGTAGGGTGAATATCTAATGGTAACAAATTTATTTTCCTTTCAAATTCCTTCTCACGATTTATTTCAGATATTATCATCAAATCTATATCAGAATGTTTGGATGCTGTTCCTTTAGCGTAAGATCCGAAAATTAAAGCAATAAATGGAAAATTTAGGTTATATAATTTTTGATTTAAAATTTTTAGATCAGTATTTTTTTCAAGGAGGTCTTTAGTACGCTCATATTCTGCTTGGAATATAAGTGGGTGGACTTTTTTATTTAGAGAACATCTATAAGAAGAACCAATCTTTTCAAGAGTTACTAGATCATCTAGCTCTAATTTCTTAATAATTTTATAAACATTAGCATAGGGTATTTTTACTCTGTTGGCTATTTGACGAATGCTACTCCCCTGTCCGAATGTTACCAAATCTTTTACTATTTCGATCTTATTGTCTTTCATGAGAAACTCCTGTTATAGTAAATATGATATAATATTATATCAAACTTACTATAATACTATAGCAAATATACTATAATGTTATAGTAAAAATACTATAATCTACGTGAATATATCATCTCCAACAAAAAAAGAATTTTTATTGCATTTGTATATCGTCAAATTTTTCGGTATCTTATTTATAACGATCTCAACAGATAATTTAGTTGGCCAAAACATTTTGGTAATAACAAGAATAATATAATAAACAAATTAATTCAATCTTAAAAATCAATATACACGTTTTTTATTAAAAAAAGAGGTAATATTAAGTGATAGGAATAAGCGCTGATTTTGATCCAGTTCACAAGGGACATGCTTCCCTTATTGGGAAGGCTAGGGAAGTAGCTGATGAGAAAGGTGATGAGGTGGTTATCTACCTTAATAAAGGTTACAGTGCCAATCACGCCCCTTTCTTTGTCAGTTTCGAGGGAAGGAGTAAGATGGCTCTGGAGGCAGGGGCTGACCGGATAGTGCCAATTGAAGGTTTGCACCACCGGTTGACCATGTCCTACACCGTCCCCATAAGGATAGCCATGATGATCCAGGACGGGGTCACTGACTATGTGGATGCTGCAGAAGTTAACCCCGCCCAGATAAAAAAATACGCTGCCAGATTCATTAGAAGGGGAATATTCAGTGGTATTCCCCGTAATCTACCTAACAGAAATGTTATCCGGTGGTATGCGGTGAACGAGTTTTTGTATCAGCGTTTTAATCGTAAAATGGAGTTTCATTTCATACCGGAGGGTAAGGTAAATGGGGAGAAGATCTCAGGCAGGGAGATACGTAGCGAAATCCTGGAAAACAATCTCCGTATACCTGGAAGTGTGAAAAGACTGCTTCCCAAATCCACGGTACGCATACTGGAGGAGGAAATTGATAAAGGTACTGTTCCTGAAACCAGGGATATGGATGTACTCTTGAAACGCTTGAACACCACCTCAAGGCATCATCTTTTAAACACCGCCCATTTAAATGCCGAGGCAGTGGAGCATATCATTCAGGGTAGATGGTACCAGGCTGAGAATCAGGTGTGGGCATCCCTGCGCCAGGCAGGTTACGGTCCAGTGTTAAGCAGACTGGCCTTAAGCTGTGTGGAGGAAGATGTGACACGTAGAGAAATCTACGAGCTAATTCAGGATTATGAGAAACAGGGGATCATCCCCCCGGACCAGACTGTAGAACGGGTTATTGAAAGGGACTGGTTTGTGGCTAATATGGTTGAAACAGGTTTAACCAGTTCCGAGGCCCATGAAAAGTTCCTTAACGGTGCCCGGACAAAGGATAAACCATTATACTCCTTTGATGCCGGTCTTCACCTGCGGAGTTTTGAACTTCCCAAGCTGGAGGAAGGATTAAAGGCATACCTCTACGTGGATAAACGGGGTGTTTTAGCCTGTGAGTTGAAAACAAAAGAGGGTAAGGTTAAAAGTCCACTGAAACTACCCGGGAAGATGGCCACTTACCTGCGCTTACTGGTGGATTCCCAGATTATTCCACTAGAGGGAGAACTGGTGAAGAGGAAGAGAGGCTGGAGAATCCGGTTAATTGTGGGATAGAACAATGAGTAGAAGTTGACGTGAGTATAAAAAGTTGATTTGTATAAAATTAGTATTGTATTGTGGTTAATCTCCCTTGTTGGGGGAATAATCACTCTGGACTTTCCGCTTCATGGTGGGCCTGGTGGTGCTCTACCACTGGACAGGACCAGTCTGGACAGAAGGTCATCACCATTTTACCAGTATCTGTGACTATGTAAAGTCTCCAGCAGTTGTTATTATAGGCGCGGAAAGAACAATCCACTACCTTTTTTCCAGTAAGCTTTTTCAACTGTTCCTGGCATTCTTTAGCATGTTCTTCATTGGTCATGAGCATCAAATCCATTTTTTAAAGATTTTAAGAAGCTATCATTGATGGTGTCCGTAAAATTTCACTGAGATCCATGCTTTTTCTGCGTATAATATTATACTCAAAATCCTATTTATTTATATTGTGAATAGAGGATTACTGTGAACTACTGGGATTTTTTTTCCTTAACTCTTTTTTTATCAACTTTCCGGAACACATCCCGGTAATCTGCAGGTTTTTTTTCTATTGTCCCAGTTTTATCGGGAAGCGAGTGGAAAAACTCACATGTTGCACGGGTAATCAGTGGATCCTCGTATTCGGTTAGGAATTTCACCACTTCATCCATTTCCTGGGCACGTCTTTGGGAATGATAGGTACTGCTGGTGAGTCGTGAGTTGGCAGATGCAGGAAAATGTGATCCTTCACTCATTGTTAAATAGCGTAGTAGGGTTTCATCAACTCCCATCTGGTACGCAGCATGAAATGCCTCAAAAAGAAGTGCGGAAACACCCTTGGTGTAGGCACTACGCAGCATCTTCAACCCCGAGGCCTGACCAGGCTCGGTACCAATTACTTCAATATTCATACCGTACTGGTTCAATTCAGCAAAGTCTTCAGCAAACTCACCAGAGGCAATGATAGGAGTCCCTAAACCGTTCTTTATACCACCCATTATAGCCCCATCCACAGTTTTTCCAGTAGTGATATGGCTGAAAGCTTCTTTAACTGTACTAGGAGAGACGTTATTTAAATCCACATACACCCCATCAAAACCCCCACCACCTACCTTTGCAGCCACACTAACGGCTTCGGCAGGAACCACAGCAGATAAAAGAATATCAGACGACCCAACAAGCTCGGTTAAACTATCAAACACATCAACACCAGTTGATTTTGCAAGTTCCACTGATCTCTGGCTTCTTCCCTCAAGACAGGTTGAAACTTCCACTCCCCGTGCCAGCAGGCCGTTAGATAAGGTTGATGCAACTTCTCCAAATCCAAGGAAACCTATTTTTATTTTATTTTTTCGTGCCATTCTCTCAACTTATTCATTTACATTTTTTCATCAAATTAGTGCGAATTATTTGTCCAAAAACATTTCATATAACTTCTGCTACAATCTTTTAAGATATTTTTATTTTCTGATATTTTAATTCTATTCAAAAAAAAGATTGGTTAAGAAAAGGCAATGTAATTACTAAAATAATTGCCAGAAGGGTATGTTTTAGTTTTTAAACCATAATTTTCCATTACAGACATGTATTTGATATCTAAAAATAAAATTTAATCAAAACAATTCCAACAAAAACTGAAATAATTTTCTGAAAACTGAAAAAATCTAAAAAGGTTTATTAATTTTCTCCAATTAACTATAATTATGGTAGTAATTATTGATGAAATAAAAATATTTGACGAACATTATTCTTTTTTGGATTTTAGCGAAGTAGACTTTAATAAAGGTCAAATCCTTCAAAATTTGTCAAAAATTAATATATTTGTAGGGGCTAATAATTCTGGCAAGAGCCGTCTTTTAAGGGCCCTATTATCTTCTAATGAACTATCTAAAAGTATCGATACAAAACCTCTAGAATTTAAACCTTCTGATAATTCCATTAAAGAAATAAATTGTAATATAAGTAACTTGAACTTACCCGAAAACAATATTTTTGAAACACTACAAAATGACTTACTTATTTTAAAAACTGAAATGGAAGACCTTAAAAATGATACTTTCTCATCAATAAAACACATTAATGAAATTAAAAAAATTCACGCTTATTTAGATGAAATTAAATTGGAATATTTGTTTTCAAATGATGAAAATGTGCTTTTACCCCTTGAAAAACTGAAAAAACATTTAGAAAAATTAATAGAAAATCGACAGGGTGGCACTATTGATAGATTTAGTTTTACTTACATAGGGAATAGTTATAATGACCAATTATCTAAATTTCTTGGAAAGTGGGGCGAAGGAATATTAGATGTTAATTTTAATTTTAATTTTAAAAAAATATACATACCAATTTTAAGAGGGCTTCGTTCTTTTGATAATAAAGATATTTATTTTACAAGAACTACAGCAGATTATTTTGGGCATCAAACTGAAGAATTTCTTAAATCATGGAATTTTGAAATTTATACTGGTTTAAAAGCATATAAAGATATTAAAGACCATTTATTAGGTAATCATAATCAACGAAAGATGATTAAAGACTTTGAAGAATTTTTATCCCAACAATTTTTTGATAATCAAAGAATTACCTTAATTCCAAAAGAATCAAGTGATGAGGTTTTAACTGTCAAAATTGGCGATGAAAAAGAAATGCCAATTTATAATCTAGGTGATGGAATCCAATCTGTTATTATCATGACATTACCTTTGTATCTATGTGAGAACCTCCCTGAAAACGAAAACGTCTTAGTTTTTATTGAAGAACCAGAACATTATTTGCATCCAGGATTACAGCGGAAGCTTATGGATACATTCAATGATTTTAAAGGTTTCCAATTTTTCGCAACAACTCACTCTAATCACTTCCTAGACCTTTCTTTAGATTATGAAAATGTATCGATATTTTCTGTCAAAAAAGAAGTTGATGATGATGAAAACGAAGAAAAAACACCTAATTTTTTCGTTGAGTCTTTATCTTATGGCGACGTGGATGCTCTTGAGTTATTAGGCGTTAGGAAATCTTCAGTTTTTTTATCAAATTGTACGATTTGGGTTGAAGGAATAACTGATAGATACTATCTCAAAAAATATTTTGATGTTTATCAGAATTTTTTAAAAGAAAAAGCCGAAGAAATCGGTCTTGAATTCATGGAATTTGATGAAGATTACCATTATTCTTTTGTTGAATATGCAGGGAGTAACATTACCCATTGGTCATTTTTAGAAGGACTCAATGAAGAAGATAAAATTAATGTGGATAATTTATGTGGTAATCTCTTTTTAATTTCAGATGCTGATGATGAAAACTCTAAAATAGAAAGAAAGGAAAAATTAAGGACTAATTTAGGAAAGAGATACTGTCAACTCACAGTAAGAGAAATTGAAAATCTTTTAACTGAAAATGTTCTTTTAGAAGTGTTAAAAGATTTTGAAATGGGAAATGATGAAAGAGAAAATTTAGAATATAATCCATTTGAACATAGTGAATATAAAAAGGTTCCAATTGGAAAATTTATTGAAGAAAATATCTTAATCAGCAAAAAGAAAGACTATCAAAGTACTTCTGGAACAATTAAAAATAAGCTAAGATTTTGCAAAAATGCTCTGCAACACATAAATACTTTCGGAAATCTTTCCGATGAAACTATAGGCGTCTGTAATTGTATTTATAAATTCATTGCTAAAAAAAATGGAATTGATATATTGGATTATGAAGAAATTTGTGAGAATTTAGGTATTTCAGGATATAATTCTAATGTTGGATGTCAAGTTGTTAATGAATGAAGTTATTTTTTATCAACTTATCACCACAATTATTTCAAAACATTATAATAATGCTTATTAATTCGAAATTATGAGATGAAAAAATGAAATTGAAAGAATTACTTTTTGAGCGTTATCTCCCTCCAATTATTGCATACTTAGTTATGGGGTTTTTATCTTATTTTTACTCATCAATAAATAATATTAGTTGGATAGAGTTTCTTTATTCGATTCCTCCGATTGTGTGGCAATTTTTAGTATTAATATTTTTATTATGGATATGTGTTATTTTTATCAAAAGAAGAATGAATAGTAAATCGACATATTATGGATCAATACCTCGCAATGGCTGGCAAAATGTCCTCAGAAAAGATTATTTTGGAGTAAAATGGCAAGTCCGAACTCCTATAATCGATCCAGTATTAGATTTTGATCCGTTTAACATGAATAGAGTACCCGTATTTAATGTGGCACCTACTCCCCGATGCCCTGAATGTGAGACTAAACTTGTGATATCAGATCATTTTTTATGGCATACTTGGACTTGTCCACATTGTAATTTTGGAAAACGTACATGGGAATCGATTTATGATGTTAGAGACCGAGTGCAAAACATTGTAGATCGGGAAGTGGAGATCCAATTAGAACAAGAAAATTCAAGACAGTTTCAGGGTTAATAATAAAACTTTATACTATGAAACTAATTAGTTTCAT
>NZ_JARVXG010000031.1:5000-22500 GCF_029848115.1 Methanobacterium formicicum
ATTTGGCCCGCAAAATATCAATTAACTCATTCATTACAACCACCCGAACTCTTCAGGTATTTTGAAGGTTAAATTCTTGTCTTTTATACTGTAATTTTCAATTTTTACTTCATCTTTAAGAAAAATAACTTGATCTAACCCTGTATACATGACAGTTTCAAATTCTGGCACTCTTTTAGTGGATTTAGTAATCTCTGCTTTGTTGGTAATCGAATTTTTCCCATTTTTGAATATTACTTTTAAGGGAATAGAATAAACTGGGAATTTTTCATTTTTAATTGGAAATTCTCTATTAGAACCATTATCTGCTTTGAGTTTGATATACGCAGGTTGTGTTAACCAAATATTTTTCTTTGCTATTTTTTCAGAAAAAGAGAAGTCCTCCTCAGAATAAACTCCTCTTAAAAAAATTATATCTTCGCTGCGCCCAAGATAAGGAATTTTACATGGATTTAATAAAGCTTTTTCAATCTCTTCAATCAATCCTTCTTCCCCTTTTAAGAAAATATGAAAATGACCATTAAATAATTCCTGTTGGAAAACTGGAGTTCTTTGAGATTTTATACCTTTGCCATACAATGGAAATCCCTGATTCCACAGTTTTAGTTCGCCATTATAATTCACAAGGTTAATTCCATCTTTAGATCCTTTGATTAAATTTTGATAGTTCCAGAAAAAACTCTCAAAGCCACCATGAATACTCACATTTAGATCATAAAAGTCTTCGTCGTAGTATCTTTCAGTAATGTTCTGTAACATCCCTATTATCGTGGATTTAGGAGGTAAAGGGTATGTTTGAGCGTAATAAAATGTGAAAGGGTTTCTATATTGGGCAAAAGGTTGGAATAATTCCAAAATAATTGTTTTTCCCATTTAAAAACACCTTATTCCCTTTTACCTTTAATATCTACAGTAATACTTGGATCTTTGAAGATTTTTACACATTCAGTTGATTTTTTCTGATCGAAAAGATCTTCGATTAAATTCAAAAGATTTTCTTCTGTAATTAACTCTGAGTCTCCACTTAAACCCTGAATTTCAAATTTAGGTTTACGGCTTTTTGTAGTCTTATGCCTAACCTTTACTAATCTTCCACCATTAGAAGTAGGAGTTTCCTCAATTTCATCATATTCCTCTTCTACATATTCATCTAAAAGAGTTATTTTGTCTTTGTAAGTTTGGTAAGGTTTATCTTTATAAACACCCATTATCAATAATTTAGGTGAAAGATCTTCTTCTCTACCTTTTATACTCCTTTTAAGATTTAAAATTGCTTTCAATAATTCAATGACTCTTTCTTTAACAGGATCATAGTCTTCTTCTTTTAAGGAATATTTAATCAAAACAAGATTATTTTCAAGTTCCGTTGAATCTAATTTTTCCACATTTGCAGATTGATTAACTTGATCAGATTCCTTTTTCTTACCTTTACCCTTTTCAAGTTCAACTGTCACAGTGCCATCAAGTTGAATCTCACTAATTTTCCATTTATCACCCTTAAAATTAATATCTGATCCTTTATTGACATAGACCTCAACTTCACCAATATTATCTACATCAACTACAACTGTATATTGATAAAAAGTTTCATGTTCTTCAGCAGTGAACGGATTTGGCTTCATGTCTCCAAATCTTTTCCGCATACGGTTGGCAAGTCCAAGATTAGCATTGAATAAAGCATCGTAATTAAATTGAGTCATAGAAACAGCATGATTTATTTTTACAGGAGCTGTCCTAAAGTTTTGAGGTGTTGTACCGGTGATTAAATACCCGAATAAGTCAAATTCAGGATATTCAATTATCTTACCAGACAATAAAAAATCAACTGCAGGCTGAATAACCTTTTTATCACCACTTCCGGCTGCTGTGAGATCTTCTCCTCCCGCTAACTTCCATAAACTCATATTTTTAGCAGTTTCCAACAAACTATATCTCAAAGCATATCTACTAACTAATGAATACTGCCTTCCATCCCATTTAGTTATTTTTTTAAGTTCCTGATAATTTCCACTGCCTTGATCATAATTAAGAGAGTTTCCATAAAATACAATATCCATAACAATATATCTTCCCATTTTAATTACCCCCATCTGATTTAACGGCCATTATTCCCATTATAATAGAATACGCAACATTTTCAAAGTTTTTTGAAGTTAAAGGATAAATTTCCTGTAATTTTTCAGCCAATTTTTTGACATCATAATCTGTTTTCTGAGTATTCAGTGCTCTTAAAAGAATAGAAAAAAATTCCGACTGATTACTAATTTTAGCAGTATTTAACAATTTATAAGCTATTTTTTGTCTATAGTTATCAGATCCCACTTTTTTAAAGACATTATTCGTATATTTTTTGATTTTCCATAGATCATCAGACAAAAGTGTGTTAGACTTTTTAGATTCCATATTTCCCAATTTAAAACCTCCTATAATAAACCAACAATCATCGCAAGAGCATAATTTTGCCAATTTTCTTCATTTTGGATTATATTATTAAAAATGTAATTATTGAGATGCTTAACAAGATTAGGATCCTTCTGAGATAATTCCAGGAAAGATTTCAGAAAAATATTCACAAAAACATGTTTATTCTGTCTTTTCATTGCAGAAATGAGATTATGAGTAATTTTTTCTTTTTTATTTTGAGAAAAAAGATTAGAAACATTTTTAGATGCTAAATTCATCAATTTATAACTCTCTTTTATTTGGAATACAACATCTTCCAGTTCTAAAGAAAAATATCGGCTAAAAATATCTCCTTTAGTATTTTTACCTAAAGACTTTATCTTAGCATCTACAGAAAGACTATACAAAATCGGTTTAATTGCTTTCTGACTTGTATTTTTATTTATCCGTAAAATAACGTTTTTAATGATATAAATGAACAGTGGCCTATTTTTAATGAATTCCTCAAGAACCCACACCCATTCAGAATTTTTACCAGTTTTATCTCCTTTAATCTGGAGATTTGAGTTTAAAGATGATCTTATGGAATCATCTAGTATTATTGTTGCTTGAAGCTTGGGAATACCAACATATTCAACATTTAAAAGTGCTTGTTGACTTATTCCCTCATATTCTATCAAGTACATGTTTTCAAGAGTAAAATAAGAATTTAATTCGCTAATTTCGTCAATTATTATACTCCATGTTAATTTAAAAATAGATAAACCTGTATCAGACCATATACTATCAATTTTTTTCTTCAATTTTTTGTTTATTTTATAACAAACGTTTAAATTAGGCGTATAAAAGAATATATTTTTTCTATACTCCCATTTAGAAATGTTTAAAAAAGGAAAAGGAAAACATAACAGGAATATGTGAGGGTTCACAATTATTCTGTTTAAATCTTCTAAATTGGTTGGTTTACCATAAAATACATTTGAAAATCCTTCCACTGAAAACATGAATTTAGAAATAGTTTTATCAAAAATTTTTCGATCGATTGTCTTATCTTCTTTTTTAACATTTAAATTGTAAATTAAGTCATAAAATATATCCAAAACTTTCATTTCGTTATTTTTTTTATTAACAGAGGTATTTAGAAAATATAAGTTTTGAAAAAATTGTTCTTCAAAGATTAATCCAATAAAATCTATTTTTTCAATTGATGTTTTTTTGTTATTAGAAAATGTTTTTTTAAGGAAATTATCTTTGTTAAAAAGATCAAAATTTTTCCTGAATTCGTATTTAATTAGTTCATTATAATTTAAAATCTTTTTATTCATTTCATCTGTTTGCAGCGATAATATTTCATTAGGATATTCTTTTTTAAAATTAATTGCCTTTTTTATTTTTATTTTTGATTTTGTAAATTTTTCATTAGTTTCTAAAGAAATTTTTTTCCCTTTTTTTAGTTGTGTTCTACTTAAAAATTTTAAAGATGTTTTTTTTATGTTATAAACCAAATAAGCATAGTATATTAAATCCTTAATTTCATGGTCTGAAAATTTATTTAGATAAACAATTAAATCATTGATATCATTAGGTAATTCATAAACATCTTCCATCACTTGAATAAACCCTAAAATCCCCGCATCAATAAACCAATTACCTGTAAATTGAATTTCTGGATTAATATCATTTCTTCCTTTAATTTTTATTTCTGAAACATTTTCACGATTTTCCACCCTCATAAAGCCATCACCATTCCAAAACCCATACTATTCCTTTCACCTAATCCACAGTCATATGCAAACTCTAAAAGTCTTTTATCAGCTTCTATCTCAAAACGCATATTGTATGCCTTCTGAAAAGTTTCTTGTTCGTCTTTTTTTATTCTTATTCTCTTTCGCTGCACTGAACTTTGTTCTGGAATTATTTGGACATATTCGTCTCCGTCATAGTCCCCATAATATGATTTATATTTGCGTATGAGATTTTTCTGAATGCCCGCATAGAATATAAGATCATGAGGATCAAGATCTCTTACCTTTATTTTTCCTTTTTGTTCTCGCTTTATTCTAGCAACAAGTGGAGATAAAGTCTTCATGTTCATCCTTTTTTTGAATTGAGGCTTTTTTAAGAGCTCAACTTTTTGGACTGATAATTTTGTATTCATGAAAATAACTTCAGGATCCTTTAGATATCCTTCAACCATGCTTTGTATTAAGTAGTCATTAGGTGAAGATATGAAAAAATGAAATTTGCCATCTTTTGAAATGATTCCTCCATTTCCACGCATCCTATTTGGAATATTCAGCTGTGAAAAAGTGAAAAACTTAAAATCCCTGGAAAAATGGAGTTTAGCTGCCAGATCAAGGTCAGCTATCTTACGATAAATAATAGCAGAAAGAATATGGTTGTAATTATAAGGAATTAAATAATTACCATTTTTTGAGGTCAAGCTAATTTTTAATCTCATAGCTCATACTCCACTATATTGTTGACTTATATAAATGTTAGTATCATTCCTCTATTAATTATGAAACAATCAGGAGGATGAACACTTGTTTAAAGTGGATGATTAACTCATCTCCTGATTCTTCACTGGAATCTGTATACTTTCAAGAATACTATTAAATTAACAATATATAAATGTATATGTTTTTCATTTACAATTAGGTGTTTTAATGTAAAATTGTAGTTGACATGTTGAAGAAAATTCTTGAAGAAATCCTGGTTTAAATAAGGATCTCACAGTCCGCTAAACTCAAAAAATAGTTAATATAACCTTTTTAACTTCATAATTTAGGTAGAAAACAGTTATTGGATTGAATATTTAAAATAATTTGAATAAGGCATTAAATAAGGGCCTTTAATTTTGAGATGGATAGAGACCAAACTGATCCTTTTTTCTGAAAATCAATAGCCGGTGAAGGTAACTCTAAAAAAACTAGGGGATTTTTTTTAATTAATTAATTTTTTTATAATTATATATGAGATCAGAAGTAGACTAGTACTGGATAAATTATCATTTGGTGATGTAATGCGTATAGTGATCACAATAGGTGGATCCATAATAATAAAGGACCACGATTATAAAAGATTTCAGGGTTATTCACGAGTTTTGAAGAGTATGGCCGAAGAACACCAGATCATGGTGGTAGTGGGAGGAGGCAGAACTGCCCGGGACTACATTAAAATTGCCAGGGATTTAGGTGCCTCGGAAGCCCTCTGCGATGATATCGGGATCGAGGTAACCCGACTCAACGCAAGAATCCTTATAACTGCCCTGGGGGATGATGCTTACCCTAAAGTACCTCATAACTTCGCTGAAGCCCTTGAATTCTCCACCACCGGCAGGATCGTGGTGATGGGTGGCACCGAACCAGCCCACAGTACCGATGCCGTGGGTAGCATCCTGGCGGAATTTGTGGGTGCCGATCTACTCCTTAATGCCACTTCAGTTGATGGATTGTTTGATAAAGATCCCCATAAACATCCGGATGCCCAGATGTTCCCGGAGATCACCCCCCGCGAAATGCTGGAAATGCTGGCGGATAAGGAGATGAAGGCCGGGACTTATGAGTTCCTGGATAAAACCGCCATACAGATCATCGGGCGGTCCGGGATAAAAACAGTCATTTTCAATGGAGAAAACCCTGAAAACCTTCAAAAAGCCCTGAATGACAATATTGGTACATTGATTGTGCCTAACACTCCATGATCCATAATATTATTCTTGCTTAAACTGTAGAATTGATTTAATTAAAAATATTAGAAAAAAGAGTTTAGATAGATTGAAAATAGCTTAAATAAGAGAGGTAATACTTATGATTGAACAACACAAACACTGCCCTATCTGCGGGAAACCCATACCATTAGATGAAAGGTTCTGTTCACCTACCTGCGAAGAACTCGCCCTGGCCAATCAGAAAAGAGTTAAGAAAACCAGGAGAATGCTCTACGTATTATTCGCAGTTTTCATACTGGTCTGGTTATTTTTCATGTTAAGGGGTCAGTTAGGATTTTAATAGATTAATTAATGCTTAATCTTTAGTTAATGATTAAAATCTTGTCAGAATATGGAATAGGCCGAATATGGAATAGAATATAAATAATCAATCAGGTAGGTCTGGAATTTTAAAAAATAAAACGTCGGACACCACCTGTACTTTTTTTTTTTAACTGATTGGGTTTAATTTGATCCTAAAATTGAAGGGGAACTCTAATTCAGTGATAATTTTTTGAATTTATTTTTAAATTTTTAAAAATCATCTGATTTTAAATGAACAAAAAAGCCATATAATGTTATCTGGCTTCAATTAATTTTAATAAAGAATATGCTAAAATATTAGTAATAAAGAAACTATCTACCACAGAAATAAGGACACTTATAGTAAGGAGGTTTTTTCCATGCTTGTTTTAACCACGCCTTCCATACAGGGAAAGAAAATTAACGAATATTATGGTTTAGTCACTGGTGAATCCCTTTTAGGGGCTAATGTTTACAAAGATATGTTTTCCGGGGTAAGGGATGTGGTGGGTGGCCGAACATCCGCCTATGAAGAAGAACTCAAGAAAGCTAGAGAAGTAGCCCTGGAAAGTATGAAAGAGAAAGCTGCCGATAAAGGGGCCAACGCAGTTATCGGAGTTCGCTTAGCCTACCATAACCTGGGGGGAACCATGGGGAACACCATCATGGTTACGGTCTTTGGAACGGCAGTTTCCTACGAGGAATAGATTAAAAAAAATCTATGGGGACTGAATTTAAAAAAAATCATCCTAATTTAAGTTAAAAAGTAAAAAATCATCCTAAGTTTAACTCCAAGTATTAGGAAGGGATAGATTGCCAATATCGATTATAAAGTTTCTAAAAGATAAACGCTGGGCATTTGCCGCCATACTCATAGGTTTTGCCGTGGGATTCCTATCTGCTTTACTGTGTGTGGTATGGCAACTGAAGATATTCGGCTTTAACATACTGTTCATTGTATCTCCCTTGGTTGCTGGTTTTGTGGAAACATTGATAGCCCAACGCATGTACGGTAAAAGTACCGGAGCAATAAGTGCCCTGTTAATATTCATATTTATAAATGCCTACGCCTGGCTTTTCCCCCAGGACCCCATTGTTATCAACTTCTTCACCCTGGGTGGTTTGGCCCTGATGATACAGGCGGCATTCCCCATACTCATCAACTACCTACTTTTTGTTGTATTTCTGGGCATATTAACCTATATTATAGGATATGTGGGAAACTTACTGTCCAAAGCCATGAACAAAGTTACCCGGAAAACCCCTGAACCCGAAGCAGAGACTGATATTGGTGATCAGTCTGGAGACCTGTTGAAAAGTCCTCAATTAGGTTTTATGGATGACCTGGAAGTCCCCCTGGTATCCATACCCCACATGACTGGTGGCCAGATCACCAAACACCTGGGACTGGTAACGGGAGAAGCAATGGTAGAAGATGAGTCAGAAGGAAATTCCCGCCTGCCAAAAAAACCAAAGATTGATGGCATGAGCTTAAACAAAGCTAAAGAAACCGCAATCCTTCGAATGTTGGATAATGCCTACGAAATGGGTGCTAACACCGTGGTTGAAGTTTTAATTGATTATAACTCCATCGGGGGTTTGCAGGGCAATGCCATAATAGTCACCGCCACCGGAACCGCGGTACAGTATCAATAGCAATTCCAGATACATGAATTCAGGGATAGGATCGAAGCACCCCGTATTCAAGCATATAACTCTTATCAAAGAAGTTATGCAGTGAACTCTGGCTGCTGGTCAGGAGTAGGGTGGCATCGATTTTTCCTAAAAGTTCCAGAAAATTCGCAGTGGCCTCCCGGTCCAGCTCGGCAGTTGGTTCATCAGCCAGTACAATAGCAGGATCATTAACCAACGAACGGGCCAATGTAACCTTTTGTACTTCTTCAGGGGACATATCACTGGGGAACCGGTCCCACTTATCCACATGGGCTTTTTCCAGTAATTTTCCTGCTTTTCCCTCATCAGGTGAACTCATGGGGAGCATCACATTCTCCAGAATGTTGAGGTAGGGTAAAAGATTGGCCCTGCGGAAAATAAAGCCAATTTCATTTCTAATCATAAGGGAACGTTCACTATCGTCCAGGTCACTAGTTGGGACTCCTTTAATGCAGATTTTCCCTGAACTGGGGGTCTTGATAAGGCCTGCAAGGTAGATCAGGGATGTTTTACCTGCGCCGGAAGGACCGGTCACCAGGGTGGATGAGTCCGGAGGGAGTGAAAAAGATAAATCTTTAAGGGCAGTTACCTCGGCGTTTTTACGGTGGTAGACTTTACTTACCTGGTTAAAGGCCAGAATACTTTCAGTAATCACAGAGAAGAGCCTCCTCTACTCTTATTTGGGAGGTGAACCATGCCGGGTACAGGCCGAGAATGAGACTGAGCAGGGTGGTGATGGCAATGGTGCCCACGAACAACCATAAAGGGAGCACATTGAACAGATCCGGTGCGAAAAAAACTGATATTAACCAGATACCCAGAGTTCCCATAATAACTCCGACAATGGATCCTATAAAACCTAATAAGCCAGATTCAAGGGTGCAACTAATGAAAATTTCTCTTTTTGTAAAGCCCATACATTTAAGAAGTCCGATCTCCCTTCGACGCTCGGAAAGGTTGAAACCCATCGTGTTCATAATGCCTAACACTCCAATTAACAGGGCCACGCTGGCCAGCCCATCTAACAGGTAAACCAGGTTGACTAGTAATCCCTCTAAACGGCTGAAGAACTGGTTTTCAGTGATTGAACTACCTAAAAATGAGTTTATATAGTTAACTGCCGATGATACCAGGTTGGACTGGTTATCTGCGGTTGTGCTGGATTGTACTCCTATTTTTCCACTGGATGGTCCTGATTTTTCTAAAAAACTGCTTATACCCAGCCCGGAGCTTACCAGGATCAATAAAATGATGACTCCCAGGGAAATTCTTAAAACGGTTGATAGATTACGCAGGCGGTTACGGCGTAAATTTTTCAAGGATAAAGTGTATATTCCCATTAAAACCAGCTCATAATTAAAAATGGATGTCCTGCCATTTAGGAGAGTTAATCCCGATTTTTTTTAGAAATTTTATTTTTTCCCGATATAACGTCATTGGGGGTTTTAATATTTATGTTTTTTATAGAAAATAAATAAGGTTCTTTTATAGAAAATAATGGAATCCTTAAAATTAATGAGATCATTTTATGGAAAATAAAAGGGGATGAGGCTTGTTTATTTTTGTTATTCGGATGTTTCGGCTTCAACTTCTGCTGCCGGTTTAAATATTTCAAATATTCCACTGATTATTAACCAGATACCAATTAATATTGCGAGGTAGAAGGGATTCCAGGCATATAATCCTAAAATTATGTATATGATACCCATTAAAATTCCCAGAATACCTACTCCCTTGGCTGATCCTCCTTCTCCGGTAAACAAGGTGATCACACCGGACATGAAGAGGAAAAATCCTGCTAAATAAAGTATAAAGCTGGCTAAGAAACTCAATTCAGTTATACTTCCTACCAGTCCTATTCCGGCTATTATGGCAATAATTCCCAGGATTATGTTGAGAACACTGGTTCCTTTACTGATTTTCCATCCTGAAAATCCTTGAACCAGGAACCAGACACCTAAAGCAAGCACTCCCAGCCCGGCCAGGATACTGAATGTGTAAACGCTTATTAATGGGAATGCAATCACTATTAAACCTAATATTATTGCTACGATTCCTAATGCTACATTTTTGCCTTCGGCCATATCAATCAAACCTCCCTACGGTTGGTTACAAGCCCCATACACTTTCATCTTGTGTGACTACTTAATAAGTTTTTCTAGGTGATAAATAAACCAGCGGATAAATTTCACTAAGGTACTGGTTCGTGGAATGGAGTTAATTTAGTCTAGCCTTGAATTATCCAAAAAATCTGGTGCTGATTCTGGAAACTAATCCCGTGATTGGTCTGTTCCAATAATCACAAAATAAAATCTATTCATAAACTCCAAAAAAAATTTATAGGAGATTTAAACCTGTTTTTTAGGGTAAAAATGTTCATTTTAAATAGTAATATATTTATACGTTCGCAGATAGATTATAACTGGTTAAACATTGATTTAACTAAAAAGAGATGGAGGGTTTTGATGAAAAATACTGTATTGGGTATTTTAGCAATAATTCTTGGTTTAATTGTTTTAGCATTCCCACTGGCAGGTCTTGTGGCTGCAAGTGTGCTGACCGGATTTGTAGTATTGATGATTGCGGTATGGCTTTTAATTGTGGGTGGATCCCAGCTGGAAGTCAGTAAAAAGGCGGGGATTATGAACCTTATCCTGGGTATAATAGTCCTTATTGTGGGTATAGGCCTCATTTTCAGCCCAGCTTTATTCGCATTCCTGGCTGGATTCTTACTGTACCTGGCAGGTATATTCATGATAATAGCGGGAATCATATCTCTGGCGTCCCGTAACGAATTTAAAAATGCCACCTGGGCTGGTGTACTGGGAATAATACTGGGTCTTCTGTACATTATTCTGGGAACATTTGCCTTTGACCCGGTCTACCTGGGAGTCTTAATCGGGGTCTGGCTGGTAATCAATGGTATCTTTGCTTTCCTGGAATAAAAAGGACCATTAACAGTTAAAGCCATAAAAGAATTAAAAAAAGGTTTAGGAAATATTTAAACATATTTCCCACTATTATTTTTCTTTTAATGTCGGGAATTATTCTTTAATCTCTCTCAGCATGTTTTTAATTTCAGTTATTTCCGATTTAATTTCATTTATCTCAGTTTTTATTCCTTTAACATCATCTTCTTTAGCCATTTGAGATTCTAAATCGTTCACTGTGTCATCAATTTTCGCCACGTACTCCACACTCTTCTGGACGATTTTTTCCCGATCTTCACGTAGTTTATCCATTAATGAGGAAGTTGTGGCTGCAGTTAACAGGCTGGAGATACCTATTGCACTGACCATGGCAATTATCCCCACTACACGTCCCCAGGAGGTGATGGGAACCACATCTCCGTAACCAACCGTGGTGATGGTCTGCACCACGTACCATATTGAATCCTCAAAGGTGGTAACTTCGGGGTTAACTCCGTGTTCAATTAAAAAGAACATCACTGAACAGAACACCAGTACCACCACGAAGAAGGCAAAACCGTATACCAATCTACTTTTGGTGACAAACCGGTCTACTGCTTTACCAACCTGGCGAGCGGCCATTAACAGGGTTACCACTTTAATCAGTGCCAGAATTTTCAGGATGGGGGAAGCTTCATCAATCCCCAGAAGAATCAGGCCGAGGAAATAGAAGGGTATAACCGCCAGAATACCATTCCAGTTTTTCTTCAAATAACTTTCCTGGGGTCCGGTTCTCCGGTGTTGGACCCAGTATCCAAATATAAGTAGTGCACAGGTTACTAAATCCAGATAAGCAATATTAGAATAGGTATCTGGTCTTAAGGGTAGGAAAACGCTGATAAACAGAAGGAAATTATCCAGAAATATGAAGACCATGAGAATTATTTCCAGGACAAGTTCCAGTCTATATTTCAGCTTACCATTCATGATTTCAACTTATAATTACCGGCAAATATTTTTTTCGATTATAAATTAATCCTTTAAAGTCCAGTTGGGTTTAAGTAGGTTCACGTGATGTGAACTTTTAAACTCATTTATAACCCCGCAGAAGATTAACTCAGGTCACGGTACCTTTTCCAGATTCCAGTGCGGTGGCCCAGTTCTACTTCTTCCTGAATTAATTCCACATCGCTGGTGATCCAGTCCAGATACATCTCCAGGTCAGGTGTTAACCCTTCTCCTTTAGAATGAGATGTCTTGATTTTCGTGGGAGGCAGTACAACATTTTTATCCACGGATAAGGCCATGTGGGCGAGAACATCCATCAACTGTTCTTTAAAAGTGGACAGATCAGGCCATGATTCACCGGATTCCATTAAAGTTGCCAGAGCAGATATATCGGCGGTTAATTTCTTATTAACTGCTTCCATATCCTTATAGAATAAAACATCATCCTCCACATCCTTAAAAGTATCATTAACCTTTTTAATGGCTGATTCAAGGTTCTTTTCCTCTAACATGTACTTCCTGAACTGTTGAACTGCCTTTTCATGCTGGTAAACCATCCCTTCACTAGGGATAACTGTTTCCAGGTATTCCCGGTTGGTACGAATGGTCCGGGCAATCTGTTCGGGTAGGTTTATGGCCATTCTGCTGGGGAAGATAAGATATGCGCAGAACAGTGCTAGAACAGCACCTATGGATATGTCAATTAGTCTGGCCACTGCATTTCCAAACACAGTTCCTGTGGGCCAGAGCAGGACTACAAAAATGGTAATAGCCATTATAGACAGGCTCATATAATTGGGATAGAAGGCCCGGAAGAAGAAGAGCATTATAAATGCTATCCACACCAGTATCTGGTGGGGAAAGATGAATCCCAGTATAATTGCCAGAATTATTGCTATAAAATTGAATGAAACCCGTGAAATCATGTTGTTCACTGTACTGGTCACATCGGGTTTGATGATTATTAGAATTCCCATGGTTATCCATATAGCACTGCGTTCGTGGGTCAAATATACTACCGCAAGCCCCAGGGTCATGGCCAGGGTAAAACGCAGAGCATGGCGTATGTACATATTGTTAAGATTGAAGTTGGCTTTCAAAACTTCCTGCAGAGATCTCCGGGGTGCTCTTATGGACTTTTTTAGGGAGGATGTTTCTTCTTCTGCTAACAATTTATTGGCCCGGGTGAGCAGGCTTTTCATACTTCTAGCTACATCCAGGACCGCATCTCTACTCCTCTCTTCTAGGGGACCTGTTTCTTGTAACTCCACCATTGTTTGGTCCAGGGGGGATAGATCTATCCCCTCCTGTCGGGTGGTGATGCTGTGGGCAACCTTCTTACTACTGGTGTTGGTAGTTTCTAGGAATCTCTGGAAAATTTCACCAAGGTTTCCTGACAAACGGGACGAAACTAACTCTGCATAACCCATGAATCCATTGAGATATGTTCCTATTCTGAAAAGTTCATAGTCTCGGGGAGAAAGAAGAATACCGGACAAAGCTTGGCGGATAGATAGAGTTTTTTCCAGGGATGTTTCGGGATCAAAGGGTGATGCCACCATATAGAGAAGATCATCCCGGCGGTGAATCAGCTTGGGGATGAATAGGATGGAGGCAACCAGGTATGCTAAAATTATGTATAACCCCCATTCGAGGGGAGAAGCAGTAGTATTGACCAGTAAAACCGAGATGAAGTAACAGGTGAAGATCATAAAGCCCATTGTTCCTGTGGTTTCCCCAAATATGTACAGGGATAGGCTGAAAAAAGCCCAGATCACTGTAAAAAATAAAAAGATGGGAAGACTGGAAAGGGCTAGGGAAGAACTCACAAAGGCCAAAAGCGTCATTATAAATCCTACCATGGCCAGGGGGACGATTTTGTTCAGGGGAAGTGGTAGGTCAATGATTATGGTGGCCACCAGGGTGGTGAACATGACGGCACTCACTCCCTTATCCAAACCCAGATATTTGGCTAAAAAAGCGGCCAAGACCATTAAAACTATGGATTTAGCTGCTTGTTTCCATAAGGGACTACCACTGGGTTTGGATAATATTTTTAACCTTCCGGAAAAACCCTTCTTTTTCATGCACTAACCCTCCCATATTTAAACTACCCAGAATAATTTTGCAATAATTTTTATGGTAACCCTAATTATTAGCAGAGGTTCTAAATTGTTAACATCTAATATCTAAGATAATCTTAAATTGCAGTTTGATCCATTACCTATTAAAACATTGTCAGAATATTCAACTTCAGTTACCTTAAGGTAATAATAAGTTGGAATTGGGGGAAGTAAAGTTCCGGGAATTGATAGTTAAGGATTATTCAAGTGTAAAGGGTGAATGAATGAGCTTTTTAAATCCAGATACTAATACAAATCAATTAGAACGCAATTTATTGCGGATCATGCGCATATTCCTTTTAGTGGCTGGTGTCTACATCACCCTCTTCGGAGGGGTGAATGGTTCTGAACGAATATTTGGAGTGATGATACTGGTAGCCCTCACCATAATCAATGCCCCCGCCATTTTCACAGGCAACAGGATACGTGTCCTGCCTGTGGAAATAGAACTTTTACTACTGGCCATGGTCTTGTTTGAATTGGTGGGAGGAGATGCCTTGGGATTGTACGTTAAACTTCCTTATTATGATAATTTCATGCACTTCATGCTCCCCTTATACATAGCGCTCATTGGAATGATGCTGGTATATACCATGTACCATTTCGGTAGACTGAAAGCTACCTTCCTGGAGATGGCTATTATTATAGTCATAGTAACCATTGGACTGGGAGGTGTTCTGGAAATGGGAGAATACACTTACGATAAATATTTAGCCAGCGGTCCACTGGGACAGATCACTGGAAATACCCAGATGCAGGGTTCACCAACTCAAGATCCCCTGGATGACACCATGAACGACTTATTCACCGATACTGCAGGGGGAATTGTAGGGGCGCTAATAGGGGTGCTACTCATTAGGAGAGCAGAGAGGAGAGGGGGGCATTGGAAGATAGCTGATGAAATAGAAGATATGATACAGGAGTAAACCTTCAAATTCATCCTAAAAATGAAGTTCATCCTGATTTCTGGTAATTGGGATAAGATGGCCAATTTGGGTTACATTTTTCAGGAAATCACTGTTTCAAGAAATTTTATATACAGTACACACCAAAGATCAATGCGTAAATTACAATATCAATCCTATTATTAATATTAACTGTAAATCTAGTTTAATTCAGTAATTTGGCGAATATTTCCCCATGAAAAGCCGGAAAACTTGATCAGAGCTTTACTCAGAATCGAGGAATCAAGGAAGTGGAGATGGAAATATCAAAAAAGAGATGGAACTATCAAAAGAATTCCACTCTCCCCATTACAATATCAAAAAAATTTGTACCGGCAAGGGAATACCCAAACTTTCACCGGGCAAATAGGGAAGTAAAAGGAATAGTCCCATGACAGAAAAGGATCCCAACGGCATGAAATACCGGCAGAGGTTACAGCGGGGAATGACGCGCTGGCGTCATATTGTAGGTAACCCCAACTTCAATCACCAGGACTTCCAGCTGGAACAGGTGGAAGTAACCATACCCGGTCTTGACCCTGCCTTTGATAATTATCGCCTGATAAATCTTTCCGATATACATCTGGGTCAGTGGATCACACCGGAACATCTAGAGGGTGTGGTGGATCTGGTGAATAAAGAAAAACCTGATTCTATAACCATTACCGGTGATTTTGTTTCCTACATCCTGGATGATGTGGCTCAGGACCTGGAAAGATCCCTTAAAAAGTTAAAACCTAAAGAATATTCCCTGGCTGTTTTGGGCAATCATGATCACTGGTTAAGCGCAGATAGAATAAGAAATATCTTGCACCGATGTGATATAATTGATGTCAGTAATGATTTTTACACTATACAACGTGATGAAGCTCTGCTCCACGTAGCGGGAGTGGATAGTGTGATGTTAGGCAAGCACCGTCTGGACCTGGTGATGGAAAAACTCCCTACTGATGGACCAGCCATACTCCTGG
Organism: Methanobacterium formicicum; assembly: GCF_029848115.1. Taxonomy (NCBI): domain Archaea; kingdom Methanobacteriati; phylum Methanobacteriota; class Methanobacteria; order Methanobacteriales; family Methanobacteriaceae; genus Methanobacterium; species Methanobacterium formicicum. Next base: position 21,048 of record NZ_JARVXG010000031.1, read on the forward strand.
CCCATGAACCTGATTTTGCCGACATCAGCTCAACCACAGGACGTTTCAGCCTGCAGATATCCGGACATTCCCACGGGGGCCAATTTTTAATACCTGGTCTGGGAACATTCATCCGCGGTCCCCATTTCCTGAAATATCCGGCAGGGAAATACATGGTGGGAGATATGGTTCAGTACACCAGCCGGGGTCTGGGAACTAATATATTCTGGTTACGGATCAACTGCGACCCTGAGATCACGGTGTTCACTTTAAAATCTCCTGAAGGTGCAAAGTAAATATTGAAGTTGATTCAATTCTTAACTATCAAGTTGATAGTCCCTTAGGTTGATCTATCCATAATTCCCTGGGTTGATCTATTCCGGTGGGGAACTTAAAGGTTAATAAATAAATAGGGAGGATCCAGATGGATAATGGGGAAAAACAGTCATCAGAGTGGTACAACAAGGTTCAGGATCATTCTAGATTCTACTGGTTGGGACGGACCCTAGTTATGTGGTTCGGTGGATTTTTAGGGTTCATAATCATAGACCATCTAGCACTGGGCCTGTATTTTGATGATTGGGTCACGGCCTTTCTGGCTGCGGGACTGGTGGGGATTTTAAATGCCATTTTCTGGCCAATCTTAGCCCGAATATTGTTGCCCTTCATGGTATTTACCGTGGGGATAGGTGCTTTACTTTTGAATGCCCTTCTAATATGGGTAGCCAGTGATTTGATGGGAGGATTCACAATTGAAGGCCCGGCCTTAATACTGACCCCCATTGCCATGGCCGCAGTTACTGCCGTGTTATCTGCTATTTTAACCATTGATGATGATGCCACCTACTACCGGAATGTTATTCGGAAAATAAAAAAAGGAAAAATCAAATTCCAGGATAAACCAGGAGTCATATTCCTGGAAATAGATGGTCTTGCCTTTAATATTCTAAATGAAGCCATAGAAAAGGGAAACATGCCCACCCTTAAAAAGTGGTTGGAACAGGACACTCATAAAGTGATACCCTGGGAAACTGACCTGTCCAGTCAAACTGGTGCCAGCCAGGCCGGGATACTCCATGGGAATAACAGTGACATCCCAGCATTTAGATGGGTGGAAAAGGATAAAAACAACAAAATAATGGTTTCCACCGGCCTGTCCGATGCACCCTTAATTGAAGAAAGAATATCTGATGGGAATGGACTTTTAGCATGCCACGGTGCCAGCCGAACCAATCTCTTCTCCGGTGATGCCAGTGATGTTATCTTCACTTACAGCCAGCTTAAAAATCTGGGAAGATTCTACACCCGGGCTTGGTACTATGTATATTCCTATCCCTCAAATTTCGCCCGTATAGTGGCTTTATTCCTGTGGGATGTTCTGTTAGATTTTTCCTCCCAGCTGGTGCACTGGATAAAAAATATCCAGCCCCGTATAAAACGAGGACTGATCTATCCCTTTGTAAGGGCCGGTGCT
>NZ_JARVXG010000031.1:32500-45000 GCF_029848115.1 Methanobacterium formicicum
AAAAAGATAGGATAGTTCTTTTTGATGATGACACCAAAGCTTTGATAGAGGATTTCCTGGAAAAAAGGACCTGTGAAAGTGAATACCTTTTTGTTAACCGTTCCGGGAACCACCTGACACCCCGCTACGTTCAGATGATGATCAAGGACTACGCACGGGTGGCAGGCATTAAAAAGAAGGTAACCCCCCACATATTAAGGCACTCGTTTGCTACCCACCTTTTAAAGAACGGTGTGGATATTCGTGCCATACAGCAGCTTTTAGGACACTCTAACCTATCTACTACTCAGATTTATACTAGTGTGGATATGGAGACACTTAAAAACGTCTATGACCGTGCAAAATTGCGTTAAAATCTATTCTAAGGATATTATTTTTGTTATTTCTTCATTATTTTCTTAAATCTTCTTATTTTTTCCTAAAATAGTAACATGGGGGAGTGTTTCTTTAATTTTTAGGTGAGTAATAGGGTAGTGTAAAGCACCTCATATTAATTTTAAATAATATATTAATACTATTGGGGGATGGGGGACAATTTAAATTATAGGTGAAGCGGGTTATTTTTACAACTTAGTTCCGTTAATGGGAGTTTTTTAATTTTTTGGAAGAAAATTTGGAAAATTTTTTTGGAAATTTATATAAACTGCTGAAATCAGTTAACGATATTGATAATAGATATTGAATAAAGATATCTAACTTTGATATAGAATAAAGATATTTATAACCGATATCGAATATTAATATTAAACTCAGTAGATTTACTAAATTAATGAGAAGTTACCTAAATAGAAGGTTTTACCTAAAGATGAGAAGGAGGTAATCAATTGACCTTAAATCGAAGGTTTTTCCTGGGCTTTATACGGATCCACATACTACACCAGGCAAGCCAGGGCGAGATTTATGGAGTGCAAATGATAAAGGAACTGGAAAACCATGGTTACCAGGTCAGCCCCGGAACCATGTACCCCATCCTCCATGCACTGGAAAGGGAAGGTTTCCTGAAAAGCAGAAGGGAAAATGTCCAGGGAAAAATCAGGAAGTACTACAAAATAACTGGTAAGGGCCAGAAGATCCTAACAGAATCACGCCAGAAGGTGGGTGAACTCACCCGTGAATTAATGGTTTAAAAATGGTATCCTGTGTGGAATGGGGTTGGGAACATATTGCAGTCTGGGGAAATTTGAAATATGAAGATAAACAATAGATAATAAAAGGATAGTTTCACCCGTATAATTTTTAATAGGGATATATTTGCCGATTAAGTGAATATTAAGGTATTCACACGAGGTGTTTATTCTGTCAAGAGAATTTCCCCGGCCACACCTGGTTTCCAGCAGATGCATAGAATTTGATGCCTGCCGTTACAACGGTCTTATTATAAGGAGTAGCCTGGTTGAAAAACTCAAAAAATACGCCGATTTCACGCCGGTATGTCCCGAGGTGGGAATCGGGCTGGGAATACCCCGGGAACCCATCCACCTGGAAAAGGACCAGGATAAAATAGAACTCATCCAGCCAGCCACCGGGTACAACTGCACCCCTAAAATGTTGGAGTTTTCTGATTCATTTTTAAAGTCAGTTGAGGGGGTAGATGGTTTCATACTGAAGAATAAATCCCCTTCCTGTGGAGTGAAGGCGGTTAAAATTTATCCCAAGGGTGAAATGTCAAGGCCCTGGACTGATGGGGTGGGAATGTTCGCTGCAGCAGTTTTCCGATTTTTCCCCTCAACTCCTACCGAAGATGAGGGTAGACTGCGCAACTTGCATCTGCGTGAAAATTTCCTAACCAGGATCTACACCCTGGCTGATTTTAGAGAGAAGGTATCGGGAGATTTCAGTGATATGCTGGAATTTCACCGAAAAAACAAGCTTTTATTTTCATCTTACAGCCAGATGTACGCCCGAAAACTGGGGAGACTGGTGGCCAATCAGAAGAGGAGCACGTTTAATGATTTAGTGGAAAAGTACGAGAATATCCTGAAAAAGATGCTTCTACAGGATCCGCAGCCCCCATCCAATGTCAATGTATTGATGCACGCTTTCGGCCATTTTTCCCATGATCTTACCAGTCCAGAGAAATCCTTCTTCCTGGAATCCCTGGAAAAGTATCGTCAGGGAAGGGTTCCCCTCCTGGTGAACCAAAACTTACTCAAATCATGGATCATACGTTTTAACAAGGAATATCTGGGGGATCAAACTTTTTTCGAACCTTACCCTGAGGAATTAATGGAAATAACCTTCATTTAATTATCCTCCTTCCTTAAATTCCATCATTAATTATATTCCTTTCATTTAATCGCATTCTACCATTTAAATCATATTAGAGGGTTGAACTATGATCCCTGTCCCATGTATTAAAAAACTAAACCAGAATCCTTTGAAGGATGGAGATTATGTCTTATACTGGATGCAGGCCTCTCCCCGGGTACACACTAACCATGCACTGGAATACAGCATAAAAAAGGCCAACCAAATTAAAAAGCCTTTATTAGTATTTTTCGGGATAACCAACCAATTTCCAGAGGCCAATAATCGGCACTACACCTTTCTACTCCAGGGACTTCAGGATGTTCAAAATGCACTGGAAAAACAGGGAATAAACATGGCAATTCAGATGGTCTCCCCGCCGGAAGGTGCCCTGGAACTGGCAGAGAATGCTTCAATGGTGGTTGTGGATAGGGGTTATCTGAGCATACAACGTGAATGGATCCAAAAAGTCATAGATGGACTACAATGTCCGTTGATACAAGTGGAAACCAACGTAGTAATTCCCGTGGAAACTGCCTCGTCTAAGGAAGAGTATTCTGCAGCCACTATCCGCAGGAAGATCAACAAAAAACTGGATGAATTTTTAATACCCCTGAAAAGAGAAAAACTAAGTACTCGTTTTAGTGATCTTGATGTAGATTCACTGTCCCTTGATGATGTAGATTCCATCATCTCGCGATTAGGGTCAAAATCTAAAGTAGTCCCTGTAGCTAAATATGAGGGTGGAACTGGGAATGCCATTAAACTACTGGATACTTTCATTAAACATAAGCTGGACAAATTTCCAGATAGAAATGATCCCAGCACGGACTACCTGTCCCATATGAGTCCCTACCTCCATTTCGGTCAGATATCTCCGTTACATATAGCACTGGAAGTTTTGAAAACCAAAAGTCCGGGTAAATCTGCCTACCTGGAAGAACTCATCATCCGCAGGGAACTGGCTGTGAATTTCGTATACCACAACCATGAATACGATAAACTGAAATGTCTCCCGGACTGGGCATATAACACCCTTATGGAGCATCGGAAGGATAAAAGAGAATATATTTACTCCTTTGAAGAATTTGAAAATGCAGAAACCCATGATCCTTACTGGAATGCAGCGCAACTGGAAATGGTACATTCTGGTAAGATGCAGGGATACATGCGCATGTACTGGGGTAAAAAAATCCTGGAATGGACTCAAAACCCGGAAGAAGCCCACCAAATAGCTCTTAAACTTAACAACCGGTATGAATTAGATGGTCGTGACCCCAATGGTTATGCCGGGGTGGCCTGGTGTTTCGGGAAACATGACCGGGCCTGGAAAGAACGGGAGATATTTGGTAAGGTACGTTACATGAATGACCAGGGTTTACGACGTAAATTTAAAATGGATAGTTACTTGGATGCAGTTAATAACCTGGTAGATTCATCAGTGTCCTGATTTCATTAATTTCGTGTTTTAAAGTGTTAAAAGTTATTCTTCATCTATTGGAAAATAATCTGAAGATAAGTTTATATTTATCATGAATCAATTAAGTAAAGGAGCTTCAATGGAGCTTTCCCTAATGTTTTAAAGATTTTTAATAATGTTTAGTAGGTGTAGATATCAAGTCAAAAGACTATCTGCCTTATGAATGTTTAAGAAATACGTCTTTGAAAGATTCGTACTCTAAGAAGTGATAAAAATGGAAATCAACATGGATAATTATTTCCAGAGGAGACAATCGCTATTTGAATGGCGGTCCAATACTTCTCTGGTAAACAAAGTAATCATGGCCTTTTTCATGGCCTGTATTACGGGAATAATGGCTCAGGTGATAATACCCCTTCCCTGGACTCCGGTCCCCGTGACCGCCCAAACCTTTGCTGTATTAATGGCTGGTGTGGTTCTGGGACGACGATGGGGTGGAATAAGCCAGATAATGTACATAGCAATAGGTTTACTGGGCGTGCCCTGGTATGCTGGTCTCACTGGTGGTTATGAAATCCTTTTAGGCGCTACCGGAGGATACTTCCTGGGATTCGTTTTAACGGCCTTTGTAATGGGTTACGTTACTGATAAATACGCCCAGTCTAGAAATTTCCGTCCCATGTTAGGATTGACCTTTCTGGTGAACTTTGCCCTGATTTACATCCCAGGTTTACTGGGACTGGGACTGTGGATGTACCTGACTGAAGGAACGTTCCCTACCTTCTTGACCCTGATAAGTATGGGTCTTTTACCATTCATACTAGGTGACCTGGTGAAGATAGGAGGAGTAGCAGCCCTCACCAAGGCTATAACTCCCAAAGAAGACTACCAGAAATGAAATGGTAAATGCAAACAGCGATGGTTGTCTGGAGAGTCCATCCGGATTTTTAAACATGATGGAAAATAGAGAGGCCAGTGGCTCTGAACCCCTGAGGATCAGAGCCCATCACCTCCTCTGTATGCAGGGATTCCAAGGACTTGGTTACAGTGAAGAATTCACCAAGAACATGGCCCTGATTACTGATAAACTTCTGAATGATTCTACTTTTCTACTTGAAATTGTAACCGAAGCTGATTCTATCTGCCAGCACTGCCCTCACCTGGTAGGAGATAGATGTGACCAGGAACACCCCTCAAGAAAAATTAGCTCCATGGACCTCCAGGTTTTAAAGAATTTAAAGATTAAATCAGGGACTTTGATATCCTCCAGGGAAGCTCTATCCCTGACTAAGAATTTACATCCCCGTGTGGTTAAAAAAATATGTGGGGACTGCCTCTGGCGGGATAACTGTCTCTATTATCAGGAAAAATGTCCCCTTTAATTTCGCCAGAAAAGAACTACATACTAAGTGAGTAGTGGTCCAGATGGAATGGGAGTAAAAATGAATGAAAAATAAACACCAAAAATTCATGGAAGAAGCTTATAAGGAGGCCCAGATCAGCTTACAACAAGGGGGAATACCTATCGGGGCTATCCTGGTTAGGGATGATGAAATAATAGGTCGGGGTCATAATAAGAGAATACAACATGGTTCCAGCATACTCCATGCCGAGATGGACTGTCTGGAAAATGCAGGCAGACTGCGCGGGGCAGATTATAAGAAATGTACAATTTACACCACCCTTTCACCGTGTGTCATGTGTTCCGGGGCAATTATACTCTACCAAATCCCACAAATAGTTATTGGTGAGAATGAAAACTTCAAGGGCCCGGAGCAATATATAAAGGATAACGGTGTGGAGTTAATAAACCTGAACCTGCCCACCTGTAAGGAGATCCTGAAAAACTTCATTGAAAACAATCCTGAATTGTGGAATGAAGATATAGGAATATAGCTCTATACCCTAAACCCGGTTTAATTCCTAAACTAAGTTTAATATGGGATCAGATAAGGAATATATCTTTTTTGAAGGAAAAATATTTTAAAAGAAATAATTAAAAATAATAGTTGATTTAATTTTGGCACACAAAATCCAGGCACACATATGCCGGAAAATCTAAAAAAATTAATGTGGAAAAAACTAGAGAAGGGGAGGATAGAAAATGGTGAAATGGGGACCGGTAGTGGTAGGTTTTATTCTGGCAATCATTTTGGGAAATCTTTTCGGGATATACGTGAATCAGTCCTGGGGAGTTAACCTGGGGCTGTTTATTGCCGGGTTAATAGTGGGATACTGGGTGCACGAGGGGATAATTGGCGGCCTGTGGAATGCTACTGTGGCCGGTGCATTTGGATCCATAGTTATGGCTATTCTTTTGATTGTTGGTGGAACCATCTTTGGTGGCATTGCCGGCTTTGCTGCCGGGGCAGTAACTGGATTCACCATTGTAATAGTATCTCTCATTGCCAACATCGTTTTCATGGGTGTTGGTGGAGCCATCGGTGGCATCATAAGTGGTAGTGATTAAAAACAAGCAATGAATAAAACCAGATAATCAAAATATTTTTTAAAATTCTCTTTTTTTGTAGGGGATTATTTTTTATTTCTTTTTTTTAAATTCCTTTTTTCTATCTGATTTTTGATAATATTCCCTATTAACTCTTTTTAGCATTAAAATCAGGGATCAAAGATTTTCCAGGCATTCATCCATTAAGATATGGGCATCTTCATTTTTAGGGTTCATAATAAGAACTTTCCGGAAACAACCCACCGCTTTATCAAAATCGCCCAATTCAATGAAAGCCACTCCTTTGTTGCTTAAGAAAATTTCGTTATCTGGTTCCAGGGCTAGAGCTTCATTGTAACATTCCACGGCCTCTTTAAATCGATTAAGTTCCATGAGTGCGTTTCCCTTACGATTCCATGTGGATGCATCAGCTTCTTCCCCCAGGCAGAGTTCCAGGGAACGATCATAGCATTCCAGGGCATCTTCGGCCCGCTCAATTTGGGATAGGAGATTTCCTTTGGCATTCCATGCTTCAGGATCCCGAGGATTCAGTGTTAAAATTTTATCATAGCAAGCTAAAGCCTCGTTAAAACGTCCCAGCATCTCCATGATGAAACCTCTCCAGTACAGCACCAGCATATTCTCCCCGTTGATTTCCAGGGCATGGTCATTGGCTTTAAGTGCTTCTTCCGGCCGGTTAGAGTTCAAAAGTGCTATTGCTTTGTTATTCCATACGTATTCATTGTCAGGTTCCAGTTCCAGGGCCTGATCATAACATTCCAGTGCTTGGGGGAATTTTCCCAGACGGGAGAGATTATCTCCCTTCCGGTTCAGGAGGTAGACATCTTGGGGGTCGATCTTTAAAGCGGCATTGTAACACATCACTGATTTATCGAATTTTCCCACATCAAATAGTATATCTGCCCTCTTGGTGATCATGGCCTTTTCATTGATCCTGGCTCCTTCCCATTCATCCATGGGGAGTTTGCGGAACTTTATCACCTGGAAAAGGGAATCTTCACTGGAGTGATCCGGGTACATCTTTCTAAACTCAGATTCTAACTCTGCAGCATCCTGGAAACCTTCTTCACGAGCCAGTTCATCATCATGGATAAGACGGTTAAACTTCACCACTTCCACCCCGGTCACTTCTGCTTCAAATAGTTTTTTCCTCTCTTTGGAAACCAGATTCCAGTAGCAGTGCAGGCGGTCTCCCTGTGATAAAGGGTTTTTCCACAGTTTCCTAATGGTGGTGGTTTTTTCACCAGTTATCAAGTCTAAATGACGACTTCCGAATAGCAGTATTGGTATTTAACACCCCTCCTCTCGGTGTTATTGATAATTATGGTTAAAAGAATATCTCCATGTATTTCTTTGTGGGGGAGGGTTAAAAATTCTTCCCTCCTAATATTGGCTCTGGATTATTTTTTTGTTGATTATTTTTATAGTAGGGATTAAATGATTTCCATTAAATAATTTCCTCACCGAACTGGGATGTTTTAATTTTCACCTTTCCCAGCTGCGGCTTGATCTGCAGGGCTATCTCTTTCAGTTCTTTAGGATCAGTATCTGGTGTGTTTTTCAGTTTTTCATCTAGCACCACTCTATTCCGAAACTGTTGCAGGGTGTAGATATCACACTGGATGTTCCTGGCGATCTCATAAACATCTTCTGGTTCCAGCAGGCCCGGAACGTAGGTGGTACGACATTCAAGGAAGACGTTGGAATTTGTAATTATTTCCATACTTTTTTTTACTTTTTCTCCAATTTCCACACCTATAATCTCCTTATATTTAGCAAACGGTGCTTTTATATCCAGGGCCACATAGTCCACCAGTTCCAGTATTTCCTGCAAACTCTCAGGATAACACCCATTGGTATCCAGTTTGGTTTTCAAACCCTTCTCTCGGGAGTACTCCAGGATTTGGCCCAGTCCTTCCATTTGCATGGTGGGCTCACCCCCGGTGATCACCACGGCATCGATGAAGTCCAGGGATTCATCAATTTCCTTTTTAATAGTGGAAAGGGGAGTATCATCCCCTCCGGCAATGATTTCAGGGTTGTGACAGTAAGGACATCTCAGGGGACACCCGCCGGTGAAAATAACCAGGGACATTTTACCAGGATATTCCAGGGATGATAGGATGACGCCGCCAGTCAGCATGTTTCATCTCCAGTTGGGGATAGGTACCTTAATCTGCAGATGGTGTTTTTATCCGTAGTGATTTCCTTCGTGTATCTTCCTTTATCCATCACTTATTTACTCTCCTTACCTTTAATGGGCAATGATAATTTAGGGGGTTATTCATTATTTTATAGTTCACTCTTCACTGGTCCCCTATGTCCGAGTTGGTACCCATTCATTCACTGGAATAAATAGGGAATTCAATTGTATTTTATGGAATAAATGAGATTTTACTGTAAAATATTTTGGAGAATATTGATAAACTGCTCATCTTCTTCCATGGTGGCCACACTAACCCTTATCCAGTATTCATCCAATCCACGGAAGGAACTGCAATCCCTAACTATCACTCCATTTTTCATTAGTTCTTCTGAGATTTCTCGGGAATTCATTCCTGTGTCCCGGATATCCACCAACATGTAATTGGCCAATGATTGGTAAACCTTCAACTGGGGGATTTTGGACATTTCATGGTAGAGGTAATCCCGGCTCTGGATGGATAGCTCATTGGACCTTTCAATGTAATCTGCATCATCCAGGGTGGTAGAGGCGGCAATATGTGAGAGTTTATTCAGACTGAAGACTGGTTTAACCCGGTGCATGTACTGGATAAATTCTTTATTGCCGATTCCGTAGCCAATCCTCATCCCGGCCAGGCCCATGACTTTGGAAAAGGTTCGGAGGATGAAGAGATTGTCATACTCGGCCAGGAGTTCCAGATTGTTAACACCAGAAAACTCCCAGTAAGCCTCATCAACCACTACCAGGGCATCAGTACTCTCTAAAACTGTTCTAATATCTTTTTTATCAATCAATCCCCCGGTGGGATTGTTGGGGGTGCACAGGAAGATAACCTTGGTCCGCGGAGAAATTGCTTCCAGCACAGAATCAAGATCCAGCTGGTTTTTTTCAATATCCCAACGTGCGTAGACCGGAACTGCGCCGTGGATGTTAAAGGTGAACTCGTAGTACATGTAAGATGGGGGATGGACAATGTACTCATCACCGGGTTCAATAAGGGTTTTGGCCAAGACATCCAGGATTTCATCTGCTCCATCTCCACCTATAATCACTTCCTCTACATTAACACCGGCGTAAGAGGCAATTTTTCTCTTCAAATCATCAGTATTGGATTCAGGGTAGGTGTTAATCTTGTGGAGATTTTCCTGAAGGGCCTTCACTGCCCAGGGTGATGGTCCCAGGGGATTTTCATTGGATCCCATCCTAATTATTTTATCCGGGTCCAGGTTATAAGCACGAGCCAGATCCGCGTTAGATCTGCCAGGAACATATGGATCAAGCTTTTTAACTAATTCTTTTACACGTACCATATTAATCCGTCCATTAATCCTATTTTTATCCAAATATTAGGTAATCTTAAAATATTTCAATTTTAGGTGCAGGGTTAATATTTTATTCAAGTTTTTTTCCCATTCTGAATGAAGGAGTTAACAGATAAGGAATTATCCTTCATTTTTAAAATGTATCCCTAGTATTATCCTTCTTCGCACTGATCTTCACTGTGCGCTAGATTAAAATAACGTAAAGCGTTATCCTTAATCCCCTGCACTTCTTCTTCACTCAACTCACGCACTACTCTGGCCGGGACACCCATTATCAGGCTGTTTTCAGGGAAAACCTTACCTCCAGTCACTACGGATCCCGCGGCCACTATGCTGTTCTTCTGGATGTGGCTGCCATTGAGTAAGGTGGCATTCATACCAATAATGCAGTTATCATCAACTGTACAACCGTGGATCACTGCTGCATGTCCTACTGAAACATAATCCCCTATTTTAAGTGGATAACCTTTAGAGGAGTGTAATACAGAGTTATCTTGCACATTAGAATTATTACCAATGGTAATGCTCTCCATATCTCCTCTTATCACTGCATTATACCAAACAGAAGAGTTAGCTCCGATAATAACATTTCCTATGGTGTGAACACCGGGGAAAATTTGCACACTGGGATGGATCATGTCTAGATTTATGATTTCTATTTATAAAAAGATTTACCAGATGGTAGGAAAGAACAGTTTCCGGGTATCTCCCTCAGGGCCAAGTCTGTGGATTGTTATTTTGGAATTTACTAGCTATGTGGGTCGAATAAATAAAAAAATGCATTTTTTTAAAAAATTGAAAAATAAAAAATTAGGATGTTTAATCAAAAAATAGGAAAATTTAGTAGGGATTTTTGAAAACCTATTTTTTATCCTTTATTTCCTGTTTCTGGTGGTGTATAACTATTTTGTTATCGGGTATGTCCCGGTAAATTATAGCCCCGGATCCCACAGATGAATTGAGACCAATGGTCACTCCCGGATTGAAACTGGAATTGATACCAGTTTTAACTCCGTCAGCGAATATAACACCCATTTTACGCCTTCCACTGTCAACCCTTTTACCTTTGACTGTTACTTTCACCCCTCCATCATCGAAGCGGAGGTTGGCAATGTTGGTTCCAGCGGCAATGTTACAATTAGCCCCAATTATAGAATCACCCACATAAGAAAGGTGGTTTACATTGGTTCCATCCATAATTATTGAATTTTTAATTTCAACTGCATTTCCAACGTTAACATCGTTACCAATGGAGGTGTGTTTACGCAGGAAAGTGTTGGGGCCGATATCACAGTTTTCTCCGATGTAAACTGGACCCATGATGTAGGTTCCAGAACGGATGATGCTGCCCTTTTTAAGTACTACCGGGCCATGAATAGTAACTCCCTCTTCAATTTCACCTTCGATCTGTTCGTGGGATGCTTCCAGGTAATGTTCATTTAATTCCAAAAATTCCCAGGGACGTCCCACATCGATCCACTTATCCTGGGACACCAATCCCAGAACTTTTTTCCCCTCTTTAATCTGGATTTTAAGGGAGTCAGTTATTTCGTATTCCCCCCGTTCAGATTTATCTGTTTGGGCAATGGCCTGGAAGATACTGGGGTCAAAGAGATAAATTCCGGCATTAATAAGGTTACTGGGGGCTTCACCAGGGGCGGGTTTTTCCACCACATCATTTATACAATCTCCTTCCAGTTCCACCACTCCAAAGGAAGAAGGATCATCCACTTCAGTGAGAACTAAGATTGATTGTGCTTGTGATTTGTTGTATTTGTCTATTAAGCTTTTTATTAGTTGATTTCCCAGGATTATATCTCCATTGGTAACAATGATGGCATCGTTGGTTTCAAGGGCAAGATCCGCCACCTGTCCAATGGCATGGGCAGTTCCCAAGCGTTCTTCCTGGGTAACGTAGTTGATGTTAACTCCAAGATTATGTCCATCCTGGAAATGATCCATTACCGCTTCCTTCTGGTAGCCCACGATCAGGGTGATGTCTTTTATACCGGCATCACGCAGTGCTCGGATATTGTATTCCAATAGAGGTTTCCCACCAACCGGGAGCATGGTCTTTGGTCGGGTGAGTGTCAAAGGCCGCATCCTGGTACCTTCACCTGCTGTAAGTATAACCGCCCTCATATAACTCCTCCAATAAATCAGACTTTGCATTGATATTTAACTAAGATATATTATAAAAGTTCATGAATAAATTTTGCTGCCTTTTCATGAATCATCCGGGCTTTATCTTCAGTTTTACCTTCTAAAGTTATTCTGATGAATGATTCAGTTCCGGAAGGCCTAACCAGAACCCAGCTCCCATCTTCAAAGGATATTCTAACTCCATCTTTGAGATTAACATCTGCTACTTCCTGGTAAATGGAGGGAAGGTCGGTTTTAGCTTTTTCCATTAGTGGGTCCTTTTGATCTTCCCGGCAGTCAATTTTATCCCTCATGGTGGGGTACACCGGGATATTGTCCAGAAGCAATGATAGGGGGCCTCTGTTTTGAACTAACTTAATTACCTTTAGAGCAGACAATATTCCGTCGGGACACATGCAGAACTCAGGATGCAACCAGGTACCGGAGGGTTCACCACCAAAGGTAGCATCGATGTTGTGGATCATCTCAGCCACGTGCACATCACCCACTTTGGTCCTTTCCACGGTGCCTCCTACTCCTTCCAGGGCCCGGTCAATACAGGCCGAGGCATCCACAGTGGTAACTACACAGCCACCTATCTCTGCTGAAACCAGGGCCAGTAGTTTGTCAAAATCTGCCATCCGCCCCTTATCATCCACGGCGATCATCCGGTCAGCATCACCGTCATGGGCTATTCCCAGATCTGCCCCGGTA
>NZ_JARVXG010000031.1:50000-60000 GCF_029848115.1 Methanobacterium formicicum
CACTGGTGATAGTGGGCCTGGGATTTATTATTTTTGGGTTGATGACCACTCCCGAGGCATTAACTGATGATGGTTATTCACTTAAAACCTTTTACTACTTCATGGGTGGTGCTTTTATTGTATTCCCGGTTTTAGGAGCTCTGGGTGTCTATTACTATTATAAAAGAATTAACGATCGGGAGATGTTCCTTATTAATGAGGGCATAAGGGGTGAAGCAGAGATTTTAAGCCGGGAACAGACTGGAACTTACATCAACGAACAACCTCAAGTCAAATTCAAACTATTAATCACCACACCCGATAGTGCGCCCTACGAAGTGGAACACAAGGAAATAGTTAATCTACTGGACATGGGTTCCATACCAGAGGGTAAAAAAGTACCGGTGGTGGTTCATCCCGATAATCCTGAGGATATTCTATTACTAATGTAGTTGTTCATCCGGTCGTTTCAAGTTCGATGTTTCACATCCCTGGTTTTAAAATCCATCAGTTTCACTTTTTGTAGTTCTACATCTGGTTGGCATTTTTAGGGAACTATTTTGTTTCATAGGTTACTCATGAACTTCTCATGCTTAATGAAACGTTCCAAGACCTCTTCAACAGTCCCTTCCTCTTCAACTAGTTTTAAATTGGCCTTTTTTATCCCATATTTTGCTTTCATCCCGGCCTGGGCGGCGATTATAACTTCACAATCTCCCAAAATGCTGAGCCCCTTATGCCACTGGTGTTTCTCTTCAGGGTTTATATTGGTGGGGATGTATTCTACAAATTCTATTTCATCTCCATCCCATTGGTATATGGCGAATCCCTTAGCCCGGCCAAAATGATCGGCATTCACCTGATCGGATGTGGCTACTGCAATCTTCATAATTACTCCTCCTTTGAATTGACCGGGACTCCTAATTTTCCACGGTAGTCCCTTTAATGAAGTGTCATTCTTATATTCCCTCATTATAATAATTCTTAATTCCTCATTATCATAATTCATGTTCTAATGGTTTTTTACATACAAAAACCGGTCGTTCATCTTTTTCTTCATTCCAGGGAATTTCAGAGTAATCACCGTAGATATGGGTTTTAAAACCAACTCCTTCCGCAATTCGGTTAACTTCCGGAGTGCTGAACACGCCAATCCGGTGCTGATCCACTTCAAAATCCATAATTCCGTCCTCCTTAATCAGGAAAACGAAGTTGGCATCGAAGACTCCATCGTATAATCTGCTCTGGGATATCCGAGCCAATTGGAGATCTCCATCCACTGCAGCATCCACCAGCATCCTTCCTTCTTCCCAGTTCTCGGTGCAAAAGCCCAGATCAAATATAAGTACTCCACCTGGTTTCAGATGATGGTAGAATCGTTTAAATGTTTTTTCCAGCTCTAAGAGGTTGGTGTGGTAGTTAATGGATGAAAACAGGCAAATAATGGTATCAAATTCCCGATCCAGGTCCATCTCTTTCATGTTACCCTGGATGAGTTCCATTTCCGGAACCTTTTCCCGGGCTATATCCATCATCTCTGGGTTAATGTCCAGTCCCACCACGTTGAAGGAATCGGTGAGGTACTGGGCATGGTTACCCGTACCGCAGGCCACATCCAGAAGGTTATTTCCCGGGGATTGCTGGTGAAGTTCCACCATCTGTTTAATGAATTCTACCTCACCAGGGTAGTCCATCCACTGGTAGATGAGATCGTAGTAACGGGCAAACTTACGATAAAGTTCCTGTTCCGGCATTTTAGGTATTCCTCTGGTATGTTTTCAGGATTATCAAAGTTGAAATGGCTTATAACTGTAATTTATCCTTTTATTTTCAATATGAGCTGGGCCACGTTATCTGCAAAACGCACTGCGGTCTGGATTCCTTCAGTGTCCTCTTCGGCCTCACCCGGCTGGTGGGCGAAGACCATGTTCCAGTAGGTGCTTCCGGGAACGATCATGTCGTTGATGAAGAAGAACATGAGCATTTCTTGTATAGTGGCAGTGTGACCACCCCTACGGGCCACAGCTATGGGACCTCCCACCTTCCAGGACAGGAAGTTTCCTGAGTTCATGCTGACCATTCCAATTCTCTGCAGGGCAGACATCAAATCACCACGGGCTGTTCCAAAGTACACCGGGGAACCAATGATAAACCCATCAGCCACCTTTAACTTTTCGATAATATCGTTAAGCCCGTCTTTAAGGGCGCACTGGTGCAGTTGGGCACACTTTCCACAGGCAATGCAGGAGCGTATTTTCATCTGGCGCAGGGAAACAATTTCTGCTTCCAGCCCACTTTCTTCAATGGTCCGGGCACATTCTTCCAGGACCTGCATGGTGTTACTTTCTTTCCGTGGACTGGCACATAACATGAGAACTTTTTTCATGGTTTAAACCTCCAGAGACATTCTTTTTAGACTTTATTATTTTATTTATTTGGTATGGGTTTTACCATTATTAGAATGGAATGTTATTTAGTTCACCAGCTATTTGGTCAAACCCTTTATAAATTCCCCCACACTCCTCAAAGATCCTTCACTTTCTCTCAAGTGAGAGTAAAACAGTTGCCAGGTATGAAACATGCCCTGCCACACTTCCAGGTCTACTTTTACTTCTTTCTTAACGGCCACTTCTCGGAAACGATTTATATCGCATAGAAGGAGTTCACGACTTCCGGCCTGGATTAACAATGGTGGCAGTCCCTCCAGATCTCCATATATGGGTGAAACCAGTCCATGGGAAGTGCTTTGTCCCTGCAGGTACATATCCCGCATATCTTCCAGTGCAGAGTAGTTGATCCAGTCTTTTACATCTTTCAGGTGACTGTAAACTACTGGGAACTTAAAATCCACCACCGGGGACATACAAACCCCTCCCAGTGGTAATTCTTCCCCCATCTCTTTCAGGGCAAGCAGAGTGGATAGGGTCAGAGTACCTCCTGTTGATATCCCAGCAATAACCAGTTCCCGGGCCTTGAAACCTTCATCGCGCAGCCAGAGATAGGATTCAACACTATCTTTCACCGCTGCCGGGAAGGGGTGATCCGGGGGCAGGCGGTAATCAACACTGAAAATGGAAAAACCAGTGTGTTTGGATATTCTCTGGCAGAGGTCCTGGTGTCCACGGGTAGATCCCCGGTTGAGTACTCCCCCGTGAAGGAACAGGATAACCTTTCGAGAGCTGCTTTGGGGGGTTACCATCCAGTAGGAAGGGACGGGAGCATCTGGTTCTGAGGTGATTTTCAGGGGACCATGGGAACTGAAAGATAAAAAAAATTCATTAAAATGCTCTGTATTACTATCCAGTCCAGCTTTTGTGGGTTTGAACTGGTTTGCAATGATTTTAAGCAGGTCATCAACGTTTTGGTTCATCTTTCAAAACCTTGCCCTTTAAGTTAAAGGATATGAAATTTTTCTTAATCTAGCCATCACCCTTAGCCCTGGTTTTTTTGGTCCAGACAAGGGGTTAAAAAATATACACTCTCTGAAAATTTTGACCTTGTATGAATCGAAATTAATAATTAACCTTGTTTGAATCGAAATTAATAATTTATAGGATTGACAAATATAACTTTGAATTTAATTTTCGTTGTATTAATATTCACCAGAATTCGTTAACACTTTAAGTAAATCCCGGAACATACCTAACGAATGAGGAATAAATTCCCAACAACGAATAATTAATATAATATCATGGATTAATAATATAAACAAAGCACGAAGAAATACCCTGACACTAATTATGAACAGTAATGAATGGTGTTATCTTAAGGGGGAGCGTTATGACTGATATAACTATTATGCTAGTGGAAGACGAGATTATCGTTGCTGCTGATGTTAAAAATCGACTGGAAAGTATGGGATATGAGGTTCTGGGGATTTTTGACACGGGAGAGGAAGCCATCCAGAGGGCCGGGGAACTGAGGCCCAAACTGATTCTGATGGACATTGTCCTCAAGGGAGAGATGGATGGAATTGATGCTGCCCAAAAGATACGTGAGCTGTACGATATCCCTATTATCTATTTAACTGCCTATTCTGATGAAAAAACACTGCAAAGGGCCAAGGTAACTGAACCCTTTGGTTATGTGCTAAAACCATTTGAAGACCGTGAGATCCAGAGTGCCATGGAAATGGCCCTGTACAAGCATGAAATGGAAAAAAAATTAAAGGCCAGCGAAGAAAAGTATCGTAAACTGGTAGAAAAGTTCCTACGTGTTTCCACGGAGATTTTAAATGAATTAAGTAAACCAGAATAGATTTTACGTTTATATTTTTTCTCAATCAATTTTTACTTCTATATTTTATAATTTTTTCCTAATCCTTCTTTTTATCCGGTTTTCTAATCTTTTAAATCAATATTATTTCTTTCCAGAATAAGCATTTACTATTTTTGAATATTGTTTAAAGTAAAGATTATTAAAATCTATTATCTATTTTAGAGCTTTTAAATCCTTTATTTTTTCCTTAAAATTATTGCTAATATTTTTTCCTGCCAAACTGTTTTGAAAATGGGTTTTCCAGGAGAATACTCATTTTAATCCGATAATCTCCCTCCATATATGTAAACCACTCATTACTTTTAGTAAAGTTTATATAACATAATGTATAGTGTACTTTACATGAGGTGTAAGTTATGAATCTTAAAACTATACGAATAATCTTAACTGCAGCTTCCGGACTGGGAACTGTTTTATGGGTTTCCGGAATGATATTAGCCAATATTTACCTGGTTGCCGCTGCTCTTTTAATGCTGGTAGTCATTATTCCCGTGGCCTATTCCAATCGGAACAATATGAAAGAGATCTTCCAGGGGAAGGATGCAGCTATCGTGGATGATGAGAGAACACAGATGATCAATGAAAGGGCATCTAACATGACCATGGGGGTCTATTTAGCGGCGATGTTGTACATTGCGGTGATAATTGTCACCATGAGAAATGTTTATCCCCAGTACACCGTGGTGGGATACGCTATATTTTTATCACTCATCTTTGCCCTGGTGTTATATGCCTTCGCGCGATGGTACTACACTCGAAAGTATTAAAACGGAGATATGCGAAGTTTACAGAATAAATAATGATTAAAGATTAAGATATTGGAGTGAATCTATGAACCGAAAAAATTACCAGTTTTTCCGAGTACTGATCATCATTTTCGTGGCCTCCACAGTTGCTCTGGGTGTCTCCCTGGGGAGCCTGGTACTGGCGGGGCTCAGTTTTGGTATGGGAATAGTGTTATCGATTTTCCTGCGCAGAAAACTGGATGAAGTAACGGAAGATGAGAGAACAAAGGTAATTTCTGGTGATGCCTCTAGGATGGCCATGATCCTGTTTCTCGTGGTGATAACCGTGGTGGGCATCGTTGTACTGGCACTGAAGAATGTTTTCCCCCAGTACACTCAGGCCGGAATCACCCTGTGTGATGCATCGGGATTGCTGGTTATCCTCTATACAGGAACCTACTGGTATTACAATAAAAAATATGGTTAAAATGGCTTTTATGGTTTATTTAATAACAGTTTGATAAAAAACAGTACTGGTTTGTGATGTTATGGAAAACAAATTGAAGGTTTATCGGGCCATGAATGAAATAACCCAGGAGGACCTGGCTCAGGCACTGGGAGTCACCCGTCAGACCATCATTGCCATTGAAAAAAATAAGTACGATCCTTCACTTAATCTGGCCTTTAAAATAGCAAGATACTTCAAAGTCCAGATTGAGGATCTTTTCATCTACAAGGATGAATAAAACTGCAGGGGAAGGGTAATATGAAGAATAAATCGCGGGGAAGGGTTATAAAAAATAATAAATTCAAAGAATATTTACAAAAGTATTACCAAATGAATACTTGGTGAATAAAATAATCTAAGGATAATAATTGGAATAACAGGAGCTCAAATGAAACTTTTCAACTCGTATAAAGATAGGAATGACTTTTTAAAACTAGTCCTGAAGATTGTCGTGGCCTTGGCCTTGATACAATTGTTCCGGGTGGCTATCTTTGGAAGTCTATGGATAACAGTCCAGCCAGGTGATAACATAACCCTGTTCCAATTCATAAATGGTTTGCAATTTATCATTGTGGGAATAATTCTTCTTTTGTACTTCAAACCCTCTCTGGATGAGCTGGGACTGCAATGGGATGATATTCGCAGGAGAACCCGACTTTTTTATGTTATAGGGGTACTGATTCTGGTAACTTTAATAGTAATTCCCTACACCTTTGGGTGGGAGCTTCAGATCCTTGTCATGGGGCTGATGTTTGGTCTTATCACCCCTCTGTTTGAAGAACTCCTCTTCAGAGGTTATATTTGGGGTAAGATATCCCAATCCCCTGGAATGGTCTATCCTCATGCCATGACACTCATCACGGTAACTTTACTTTTCATGGTATGGCACTTGGGATATCTGGATGTTTTAATCCTTCATCCACTGGCCTCCACTAATATCCCCTGGATAATGGTCTCAAAGATGGGAATCGGTCTGGTTTTAGGGTTAATAGTCGGATATTTACGTCTTAAAACTGGTAAAACATATGCTTCAATATTGTTCCATGGTCTCTGGAATGTTTTTGCACCTTAAGTGAATTTATACCGGGAATTGTAACTTTTGGGGAAGTAACTTTGAGAATTGTAACTTATTGACACCAGAAGGGGGCTTTAAAGGAGGTAACTTTAAAGAGGCAGATTTAAAATATGGTAAAAAAAAGTTGAGCTTGATGTATTTAAAAAAAGGGTTTACAAGATCCTGCGGTTGGGTTCAGGATTACAGGAGTTATCTGGTGTCAGTTTCTTGGCTTCCTTAAGTTTAACCCCCATTTTTTCCAATACCGCACGGGTGTCCACTTTGGTGTTAACACATCCATCCCGTAGAAGGGGTACTCCCTGGCAGGGGAAATTGGAGAGGTTCATCATTGCCAGATTGAGGTCCTGGAAGCAGGCCACCCCTATAACTGCCTTGAACTTGTTCTGTTCCACTATTTTCTTGAGGAAGGTTGAACCAGGAATTATAAAAACCTGGAAACCCATCTTTTCCCCTTTATCCTTCAAAACACCGATCACACAGCGTTTACAGTTTTTGCACACCAGGCCGGATGTTTCCAGTTTTGCCTCGCATTCCAGGTGCCGGAGGCAGTGCGGTAAAACCAGGATGGTTTCCTGGGGGTCTATCTTTTTAAAATGTTTTTCATTAACTTTGTTTCGAACTTCTACACCTATGTTATCTACAATTTTAGCGTTTACACCCACGCTTTCTGAAAATTTCTTGAAGAGTCCGTAGAAAACATCCATGGTGAAAAGAAGCAGTTTGGGGAAAACAAGACGGTCCTTTTCAATGAGTATTCGGCCCAGTATAAGGGTGACTGATAATAGAATTAGGAGCAGGATTCCTGCTATTAAAACTACCTGGCCAAAAATTTGGTAAAATGCGGAAATGGTCATTTTTATCATCTAATATTTTATTTAGGCTTTAAAGAGATTTATTACATAAGGTTATTGGTTATAAAATATATCTCTAATTGGAGAATTTTTTTAGTATTATACCTGAAAAAATATGGTAAATCGGAAAAATTTAAGTAATTATCATTTATTTATCATCCTATATATAAACTGCTTATTAAGTAATCCCTCGTTTTTCACCGATGGAAACTATGATATTTCTTCGGGGAATTTTTCAATATTGAACTCTTTTAGGGGTCCTTTAATTTCTAAACCCCCTTTGATTGCGGATATTTCAACTCCAGAAAGATCGTCACAGGCACACAGTATGTCCTGTTCAGGGTGGGTCCCGGGTGTGATGTTACAATCCAGGCGCACCTTTTCCCCGCAACTGGCCACCAGGGGTAGTCTCCGGGAGGTGGGATGATCTGAGGGTAAAACCACTAGGGGAGTTCCTATTTCTCTTAATAAAAAAATCAGTGACTTAATTCCCTCTTTACTCTTTGAAGTAGAGTTCAGGGCTGAAACTGCGATAATATCCTCTGGTTCCATGAACAGGACGATTTCCTCGTTATCAGGAGTTCCCATAAATATATGTCCCTGGTGGGCGAACTTGGCTACTCCCACCATCCCTGACTTTCCCTTCAAAAAAATAATCTCATGTGGTTGAAGGGGGATTTCCTGGTCCATGTATAATACTCTGCTTGACTTTATTCCAGTTCTTCCACATTGTCTGACTGGCAGGAGGGACATACTACTCTTCGTCCAATCCCATTAAATTCATTATCACAGTCCAGGCAACGATATCTTTTGGTTTTAAGCTTTTTCATTTTAATGTCAGCCATGGGGCCGCCTACAGTGCACATTGCATATCACCACCCATGTTTATATGATTCCCTGATATTAGTTTTTTTGGGTGGTAAATCACTCCTAAATCAGTTCAGGGGCATATTTTTATTCTATAAATCATATAGTAATAACACTTAAAACACTTCAAATAACTCATAAAACTTAATTAGCAGAATTTATATTTCTAGCGTGACGGTGAGACTATTGAAAAACCTGATTTTTCCATTTTCGGCTATTGTAGGTCAAGAAAAAGTTAAAAAAGCCCTGGTATTGAATGCGATCAATCCATCCATTGGGGGGGTTCTGATCAAAGGGGATAAGGGAACCGGGAAGACCACGGCAGTGCGAGCCCTGGCTGATCTTTTACCTCCACTGCAGGTTATTAAGGGATGTCCCTTTAACTGTGATCCGGATGATCCGGCTTCTTTCTGTGATTCCTGCCGAGAGGAATCAGAAATACAGGTGGAAGAAAAGAAAATGCGGGTGGTTGAACTGCCACTGGGAGCCACAGAAGACCGGGTGGTTGGATCCATTAACATTGAAAAAGCACTTAAAGAAGGTATGAAAGCACTGGAACCTGGTATATTGGCCGATGCTAATCGCAACATCTTATATGTTGATGAAATAAACCTTTTGGATGATAATCTTGTTGATGTTCTCCTGGATGCTGCGGCTTATGGAATAAACACTGTAGAACGTGAAGGAATTTCACTGGTACATCCTTCTAACTTCATACTGGTGGGAACCATGAACCCGGCTGAAGGGGAGCTCCGGCCACAGTTATCAGACCGGATAGGCCTGCAGATCTCAGTGCAGAGCATAATGGATATTGAAGACCGGGTGAAGATCATGGAAAGAAGGGAGGCCTTTGAAAGGGATCCTCATGCCTTCCGGGAAGAATTTAAGGAATACCAGGACCAGATACTGGAAAACATTATTGAAGCCCGCACACTCCTCCCCCAAGTCCAGGTTTCACCAGAGATGATGAAGGTAATAGCCCAGCTATGCGTAGATATGGGTGTGGATGGTCACCGAGCAGACATCGCCATTTTAAAGACTTCAAAAACCTTAGCTGCCTACTACAAACACCAGGAAGTTGAAGCAATAGATGTGGAAGAGGCGGCTGCCCTGGTTTTAGGTGAAAGATTCCATAAAAAGTCACTGGATGAAGAGAAAATCAAAAAACAAATAAAAAACGCGGTGAATGAAGTTTCACGTGATGAAACTGGGGATGATAAAAAAAAGTCCCAGACCAGGTAGAAACTGAACAGAAAAAGAGGGGTATGAAACTTAAAACCCTTAAAAAAGAAGAAGGAAAGGTGGAATCTCAGGAAGAAGAGGTGGATGTAAAAAAACTCCTGAAAACTAAGGGGAAAAAGAAACAGCGCATTTATGGTAAACGGATGGATTCTAAGACTCAGAAAGGCCGTTACATAAAAAGCAAACTTCCTAAAGACTCTTCTGGAGATATTGCCATTGACGCCACATTGCGGGCGGCAGCAATGAGTTCCAATGGTGGAATTAAGGTTAAAAGTGAGGATTTGCGTCATAAAATCCGTAAACATGGCGCCAAGGCATCCATTGCCATGGTGGTGGATATCAGTGGGTCCATGTTCTCTGACCGAAAGGCCAATAAATTGAAGGGAATTTTAAACAGTGTAATCGAGGATGCCAACCGGCACCACGACCGTATCAGTGTGGTGGGATTTAAAGGGGAAAAGGCAGAGGTAATTAT
>NZ_JARVXG010000031.1:65000-72418 GCF_029848115.1 Methanobacterium formicicum
CGGTGGCATTGGGGTCAATGCAGGGTTCAAATCCAATATTTTCTTTCCCATTGGACCCGGTTTTTGGGGGTATTATGGTGCCGTTCCAGGCCCGGGCGAAGGACATGGCATTGTATGCCCGAGCGGAATCCCCGTATTCTGGGTGGGATCCCAGAGCTTCAGTGTAACTGGAGGTCACATTTTCATTGTGGGTTCCCATATAGGCCATTACTGGTGAGCCACTGGGATAATTTTTCATGTAGGTCACCACCGAGTCCCCGAAGAAGGTTTTTATATCCTCCGGAACGACCTGGTTTCTACCGTCACTGAATCCAGTGAGGGAATAATCAAGGTATATGTAATCTCCCACCGATGATTTATTATACCATTTCGTAAAGGTGGTGATACTCACGTATTCATGGGGAATGGTGTCATTTTTAATATCTGATGCCGCAATGGTTTTCAGCAGTTCACCAGATTTACCTCCTTCCCTGATCTCCACTCCATCCTTGGTTTTAACCCCCACGGTATACCCGGTCTTGTATCCCCATACAAATGTTTGTGGGGGGTTCACGACCAGTTTTTGACCCTGGACACTTAAATAACCCGGGCCCTCGAATCCCTGGGCCACTCCCTGGGAAGAAATACTGCCGTTGGCTAGAATGGACAGGGGTGTTTCCAGTGTCCCAGTTAGAAATCCACTGATAATCTGGGGGTATTTTTCTTCTTCCAGTAAATTTTGCAGGTATTCAAAATGATATAAAACCGGCACTTTCCTTACTTTAGCATCATCCACCACTTTCATACCAGAAACCACGGTATCGCCAATGGATAGGGCAGATATCTCTTCTGGTTTTTGTGGGGGGAAATAGCCTTCAATGTTGTTACCAACAAAACTAAAACTTATTATAATTATTATCAGAATACCAAAGGCTAATATTGGATTTAACATTGATCTGCGCATTTTTTAAGCCTCCCCTCTCAAATATTATTTCTATTATTTTGCCGCAAGGGCCTCCTTTAAACACTGGGTGATCTCTATAATTTTCCGCTGCCCGTTACCCCCAATAAATACATGGGGATATTCTTCAGAGCATTGGAGTGCAAATTCAACCACATCATCTACATCAGTTAGATTGTAAACTTTTCCCTGGTATTCCTCTTCCTCCAGTACTTTCTGCACTTCTTGGCGGGTGTCGTCCAGTCCAGGGAAAAGGGCTATGATCGGGCAACCAGTTTTAGAAGCTTCCCGGAAAATATCCAAACGGCACATTTCACCCTTACGGGGAGTTCCCAGGATTATAACCGGAAATTTAACTTCATTAAGAACTGCAGCAGCAGCATCGGCATTATCAGTTTTGCCAACCACTATCTGGGAATGGGGGAGATTGATAACTGAGGCTCTCCCTGGCAAAACTTGGAACTCTTTAAGGGTTTTTTCAATGGTCTCTTTGGATATTCCCATTATTTCTGCTGCTTTTGATGCAGCAGCTGCATTCTCACGATTGAAATCTCCAAATAAGTTTAATTTATAGGGAGTTTTGGTGAAAAGGTGAGTTTCTCCTGCTGTTTCACTTAACGCGTCCAGACTTTTATTGTCTTGATTTAAAACAATTTTTTTCCCGGTTACGAATTTCTGTAAGGATTTCCGGTAATTTTCCAGGGAGTGGTGTACTTCCAGATGGTCTCGGCCTACGTTGGTCACCACCACCAGGTCAAAGTCAAAGTTGTGGTTACAGAAGTCCAGGGTCATATCGCAGACTTCTACCAGGAGAACATCGTAATCATGGGTGGCTGCTTCTAAAATCACTTCAGTGTAGCCTTTAAAGCCCCCACCTGCATTTCCACCAGTAAGAACATTCAAACCGGCATTTTCCAGTATGCTGGCAATCATCATGGTGGTGGTGGTCTTTCCATTGGTACCAGTGACACCAATGGTGAATAGGGAACGATGAGAAGTTACAACATCGGATAAGAGCTTATTTTCAGACTTAATTTGTTGAAAAGCAGGTTTATTCCATAAACCCGGGCTCAAAACCACTAAATCAGAGTCTTCAATTTTTCCAAAATCATGAAATCCCCGATCAACATCCAGACCTTCAACTGCTTCTAATTCAACGTCCAGATTGACATCGGAAGCATAAACAGTATAACCGTGATTGAGAAGAGATTCAACAGCATTAAGGCCCTCTACTCCCAAACCAATCACTGCAGCATTCATTATAACAACCATTTTAATTTTCCAAAAGAGTGTATCACTATCACGTATATAACAATAGGTTGGCATTTTTAATATATAACTATAACTCCAGCAATGCCCTCCTATGTTATATAACCGTTTTAAGAGTGTATAAAGTTCTTTAAAGCTTAAATAAAATTTTTATTGGCATGAGGAATATTATAAATCCATAATATTGTAAAAATATTCATTATTAAATGGTTAATTTTTCCTGTTTTTCTATTCTTTAAACTCTGGCGGTAATCAGAAGTTTGTACTAAAATTTTTAGGTTGTTACCCCAAACCATATACCATAATCCAACCAATACATTTTAAACAACTTAAACAGTTTAGGGTAAAAAACTTTTAATTAATTAACAGAAATTATTAACAAATTTTAAGGATAGATACCACTTATAATTTGTACTAGATCATCCAGGTGTCACCTATGAACACGATAAAAGATCTTTCTAAGGAAATTGTAAAACGCATCGAAGACATAGCCCAACCAGTGAAGATAATGCATGTCTGCGGATCCCATGAACACACAATAATGCAGCATGGTATTCGGACTCTGCTACCTCCAGAGGTGGAAGTGGTAGCGGGCCCCGGATGTCCGGTGTGCTGTGTACCCGCCCGTGAGGTGGAGGAATGTCTGCAACTGGCTAAACAGGGAGTAACCATTGCCACCTTTGGTGACATGTTAAGGGTTCCCGGGGGAAGTGGAACACTATCTGAAGCAAAAGCAGAAGGAGCAGATGTTAGAATAGTGTATGGAGTAAACAATGCCGTGGAATTAGCTCAAAAAATTGATAACGATGTGGTTTTCATGGCCGCAGGATTTGAAACCACCGCACCAACTACTGCTGCGGAAATCGTTGCCAATCCTCCAGAAAACTTCTCAGTTCTTTCCTGTCACAGAATGATACCACCTGCACTCCAGTTCTTAATTGAATCCGGGGAAGTGAATCTCAACGCCCTCATAGAACCGGGTCATGTGTCCACCATCATCGGAACCAAACCTTACGATATTTTCTCAGAGAAATACGAAATTCCTCAAGTGGTAACTGGTTTCAACCCCATGGACGTTCTCATAGCAGTGTACCTGATTTTGAAACAGCTCCATGAAGACAAGGCATTCGTACAAAATGAATATAAACGGGCAGTTCGAGAAGAAGGAAATTTAAAAGCACAGGAACTTCTCGACGAAGTATTTTACATTAAAACCAAGGAATGGAGAGGTTTCCCTCCTATACCTAACTCGGTTATGGAAATCAAGGATGAATTCAGCCAGGTCAATGCCCGGGAACGATTCGATATCGAAGTGGGCAATATCCCGGAAGTGGTCAGTGGTTGTATCTGTGGAGCTATACTCCGGGGAGTAGCCCGTCCTGAGGATTGCCGACTTTTCCGTAAAGAGTGCAACCCCACTAATCCCATCGGAGCATGCATGGTTAGTAAGGAAGGAACCTGCAATATAGCTCATCGCTATGGTTCATTTTAAACCAGGTATTGAGTGTTAATGGTAAATCAGTAGGACTATAATCTGTTCTGGGAAAATTAATGGATAAACATGGTGAAATAGCTTGATTAAAGCCGTAGCTGTAGATGTTGATGGAACCATAACTGATAGCCGGCGAAGACTGTGCTGCAGTGCAATGGAATCCCTTCGTTCTGCCGAAGAAAAAGGCATACCTGTAATCATAGTCACCGGGAACATCCTCCCGGTCACCAAAACTCTTTCCATATTCATGGGTACTTCCGGAGGGTTAGTAGCTGAAAATGGGGGTGTTATAGAATCACCCCAGGGCAGGAAGATATTAGGGGATATTGAAAAGTGTCAAAGGGCCTATGAATTTTTAAAAACAAAGTATGCCCTGGAAAAAGTGGATTTTTCCCAAGAAAGGGTTTCCGAAATTGCCTTTTATAGGACACTTCCCGTAGAATTGATTAAAGATGCACTGAAGGATTTTGACGTGAAGATATACGATACCAGATTTGCACTGCACATCACTGATCCAGCAGTGGATAAGGGGTCCGCCCTGGTTCGTGTGGCTGAGGATATGGGTATCCGGCCAGAGGAGATCCTGGCCATAGGGGACAGTGAAAATGACCTAGAATTTCTAAAAGTAGCGGGATTGAAGGTGGCAGTGGCCAATGCCAACCCCGAGCTCAAAGCCCGAGCCGACTACGTAACTGAAAAATCCTATGGAGATGGAGTCAAAGAAGCTTTAGAGAGGTTTTTACCATGATAAATGAGATAAGCAACCGTGCATTAGATTACGCTCTTAAAAGCGCTGATCAGGCGGAGGTATACGTCGAGATCAGTGATGGTGTGGATGCAACCATTCAGAACGACCAAGTGGACTTTGCCAAGGAATCCTACTCTATGGGCGTGGGTATCCGGGTCATCTGTGACGGTAAAATGGGTTTTGCATACACCACTCAAAGTGAAAGAATAGAAGAAACAGTCCAAAACGCAATCTCCAATGCCCAGGCAAATCTGGTGGATGAAAATTTAGCATTCGCCCTTAAATCAAATTATTCTCCTATTAAAGGAGTTTACGATGGAAAAATTAACACCCTGGAACTGGAGGACACTATTGAACTGGGAAAATCCATGATCAGCACGGTACTGGAAAATAAATGCCAACCAACCTCTGGCGGGGTAACGGCTAGCTGTTTGAAAATTTTAATAACCAACTCCAATGGAATGGTCTGTGAAGATAAAGCCACCTATTTCTCCGGGTATATTGCAGTGAACACCCCTGACCGGGAAGGTGTCTCCACTGCCAGTGAATCTGACTCATCCCGAAAACTGGACATAGAGCCGGAAAATATTGCAAATAAAGCCTGTGAAGTTGCCTTAAATTCCAGGGAAGGGAAAACCATAGAAACTGGTGACATGAAAGTGTTGCTGGATCACCATGCCGCAGCAGGTCTTCTCTCCACCTTTTCCCAGGCAATAAACGGGGACAATGTACAGAGGGGTCGTTCCATATACGCCGATAAGATAGATACCCAAGTTTCAACGCCATCTCTAAGTATATACGATGATGGAACTTTCCCGGGTGGTCTTTACTCATCTCATGGTGATGGAGAAGGAACACCATCCCAGAAAACTACCATAATAAAGGATGGGGTTCTGAAAAACTTTTTATACGATATACACACAGCCAACAAGGGGGATGTGAAGAGTACCGGCAATGGAATGCGTGCTTCATTCAATGACATGCCTGCAGTGAGTTTATCCAACCTGGTACTGGAATTTAAAGACTACGAAGAAATTTCCCAAATACAGAATGGATTACTGGTTACTGATGTTCTGGGAGCACACACTGCCAACCCCATTTCGGGGGATTTCTCAGTGGAAGCCATGAATGCCTTCAAGATCCAGGCTGGCGAAGTTGTTTACCCGGTTAAAAAATCCATGCTCTCCGGAAACATCTTTTCCATGTTAAAAGAAGCCACAGCTGCTTCACACCAAACCCGACAATTAGGACCCTTCATCACCCCGCCCCTAACTGTTTCCAGCCTGAGAGTGGTGGGTTAAGGAATTGTAGAGAAGGGGTGGGTAGAATATCCTGGTGGGCGGATTATGGTAAATCTTGATATTAAGGGGGTTCTTTCAGATTATCTGGCCATAACTTCCAACCATCAACTCTCACGCTGTAAAGTGGCATCCACCCTGAAAGCCCCGGACTTTGATGATGAAAAATCCCAGTGGGATGAGCATCAACGTCTAAGAACCAGATTCTGGAAGTTTTACCGGGATAATTCTAGTTTAAATCCCCAGGATATAGAGGGTGGACCAGTTAAAAAATCTTTTTTTTCTTACCTGGATCTCAAGGTCCAGATTGCCGAAAAAATATACCAGAACTGTATTTTATGTGAAAAAATGTGCCATGTTGACCGGACTCGTGAAACCGGGGAATGTGGAGTGACGCATCCATTGATTGCCTCGGAATTTCTCCATGTTGGTGAAGAACCACCCCTGGTACCCAGCCACACCATCTTTTTCACCGGTTGCAACTTCCAGTGTGTTTACTGCCAGAACTGGGATATAAGTCAACGAACCCGGGGAATCCCCCTGAGTGAAGAGGAACTGGCCGGGGTAATTGAAAAAAGGAGGAGGGAAGGGTCCCGGAATGTGAATTTTGTCGGGGGAGATCCAACCCCTAACCTGCCCTACATCCTGCGTACCATGAGGCGGGTCCGGGAAAACATACCTGTGGTGTGGAACAGTAACATGTACCTTTCCCAGTATGCTATGCATCTTCTGGATGGGTTTGTTGACCTTTATCTGACGGATTTCAAGTATGGAAATGATGCCTGTGCCCAGAGACTCTCGGGCATCCCGAATTATATGGAGACGGTTGGCCGTAATCATAAACTGGCCCAGAAATCAGGAGATATGATAATCAGACATCTAATTCTACCTAACCATGTGGAATGCTGTTCAAAACCACTACTCGACTGGATATCCAGAAATTTAGGTCTGGATGTAGTTTTAAACATTATGGGTCAGTATCATCCAGTTTACCATGCACCCGAATATGGTGAAATCTCCCGAGCATTGATTCGCAGTGAATTGGTGGAAATCATTAACTACGCACAGGATTTGGGGTTTAGGAACGTTATTTAGCTTAGTGAAGGTATTAAATTTCCTAACACAATATGCTAGCCTTATAAAGAACAAGTTCTATAATACAATCCAGATTGATTTAAAGATTGACATCTAATAAAACAGTTTATACATTTAAAAAAAATCACATTCAAATAAAAAATAAATTAATTTAATAAGTTGAATTGGCCATATTTTAGGATATTTTAGGATATTTTAGGATATTTTTGGGTAGTTGAGATGTTTAAGAGGTTTTTTAATGGAAAACATAGAAAATAAGGAAAATGTTTCTACTGAAGAAATATTCAGTGATATTAAACGGGATTATCCTGATGTTGAAAGGTTAGTTATGGAAGATGAGGATTCAACCGTATTCTGCATCTATGCGCCAGATGATGTTCTCTGGAAGATATTCGAGGATTGGATGGAACTGGTAAGCAGTATTGAATTCAACGCTGGAACTGATGAAGAGCACTACCTTCGGGTTATACCTTGATATTTTTATAAACCCCGTTTCTATTGTTTTTACCAGATTTGTTCAATTATAATTATAATTTAATTTCTGTTTAATTTCTGATTAGTTTAGTTCTAGTTAGT
>NZ_JARVXG010000032.1:0-20000 GCF_029848115.1 Methanobacterium formicicum
AAAAACCCTCAAGTTTTTGACAGTGTCAACTCCACTTATTTCATTACTTAAACCGCAAGTAATCCTTTAAATGATTCCAGTGGAAAAAACTGAAAAATTTGGGTTTTTTTGATAAACATAACTATTATATGGTTAATTTGGGAAAGTAATTAAATTAGAAATTTTTGTAATATATTTTATTAATCACAATTCTAAATTAAATTAGGGGGATTAAATTTTGGTAATTGCAAAATGCAGAGAATGTGAAAAAGAATATCAGTTGAACTCAAGTGATAATCTTGGAGATTTTCAGTGTGAATGTGGTGGGGAATTAGATTATGTTGATGATTTCGAAGTTAAAAATGAGAATTCAATAAAAATGAAAAGGATTCATTGGAATACTTTAATATTAGGAATTATTGTAACAGCATTTCTTGGTTTTTTATTGGGTTTAATTGGAATAATAATAGCAACATTATGTGTTGGTTACTCCGTTGACAAAAATTACAAGAATGGTGCTGTTCATGGAGCATTAGCCGGATTCATCGGTGGGTTCATAGCAGTCAACATTGGCAATGTCATAAATATTATTTTACCAAGCAATACCAATACAGAATTTGGTCTTCTTTTGATAACCGGAACATTGATTGGTATTACTATATATGGATTTACTGGTGCCATTTGTGGAGCTATCGGAGCCTTTATAAAACAAAAAAGAAGTTAAAACTTTTAAATACTACTTATTTTTTAGTAAGTTTCAGTTATATGGATAAACATTGAAAATTTTTAAAACATCTTTAATAGCTCATGACCAGCGACCACCCTAACCTGCGGATACTCCCCTAAAAATTCGATTATTTTCTCCAGACTTTTCTGGGCTAGGTCCACATTCCAGGTGTAGTCACTGGGGGCCACACCCATCTCCAGGTTTTCAGGGATGAAAGCAGCGTCCATGGCCAGTAAAACTGGACCCTCCAAGCCATTCACCAGGAAAGAACTATGTCCAGGGGTGTGTCCCGGCGTATGGATGGCCCATAGCGACCCATCACCCAACAGATCCACACTGGCACCTAGCAGGGGCATTACCGGTGCCTGGGAGTAATCGATTTCCACTAACTCTTCCATCCCCTCTAAGAAGTCACCGTGTATCTGGGGCTGGTATTCCTGGTATTCCCCTTTTCCCGTTATATATGGAATGTTTTTAGACAGTTCCCTGACTCCTGCTGCATGATCACTGTGCAGATGACTTAAAAAAACCATTTGAGGATTGATATTATTGATTTTCAGGTGATAGGCTATATTTTCATGCCTATCCTGCTGGTATTCATCAACTTCAGTCCCCTCTAATCCCCCACGGGAATCAGCGAAGTAAGAGGAATCCAATCCCACATCCAGAAGAAAATCACCCTTTTCCGGGTGGTGGACCCAATGGGCCAGGATGGGCACTTCCAGTTCTTCACTGGTAACATCACCAGACAGGGGGTGATGGGGATTAATGGTTCCCTTCCGGTTAATTAGCACTGTCCCGGTTTTGAGGCTCTCTACTTCAACTGGACAGGGACTCTGGAAAACATCATCCCAGGTCTTTTTATCGGATTTTTTATAAAGGAATGGTTGGATTTTCATGGTTTAAATCCTACATTATCTTCATAATCCATTTCATAACCTACTAATTTCCCCATATAACTTCATTATACCCACTAATTTCATTTATTCTATTATTTTCCCTTGGCCGTGTCTATGCCTTCAAAACATTTATCCACAAATTCCTTTTCTGGAGGTTTGGTGAGTAAACTGACCACTATGGTGGCAATGATAGCCACTGGTAGGGCAATCACCATGGGATCCACGGTGGGCCAGGGAACCGAGGTTATGATAGTGGAATGTCCCATAAGTGCTTTGGAAATACCCAGGGGCTCAGCAGTTTTCTTGTAACCGAATATAATCCAGAATAAACTGACTAGTGTTCCGGACAGTAATCCAGCAATTGCTCCTTCTTTGGTGGCCCTTTTCCAGTAGACGGCAGCCACGTATATTGCCAGGAATGCAGCAGCCGTGATTCCAAACCACATGGATGTTCCCACCGCCACTACACTGGCCGGTAAGACGAATCCCATAATCACCGCAATAATCACCGCAATAACGATCCCGATCCGGGCTACCCTTACCGAGGATATTCCGGTTTTATTGACAATGGTTTCATAGATATCCCTTCCAAAGGCGGTTCCCTGCACATGGAAATTGGCCGAGAGGGTGGACATGGCTGCGGATAACAGGGCGACCATAAAGAGGTAGGCGAACCATAAGGGCATGGCCGCGGCGATGAATGTGGGTATGACCTTATCCAGGTTTCCCCCTGCAGCCTGAACTGCAGTTTGGCCGGTTGTCTGGAAGAAATAGACATTGGAGAGTGAACCCACCACATAGGCCCCGAAAGTCATGACGAATATGAAAACCCCACCAATCAGGACTGCCCGGTTTAATTCACGGTTTGATTTAACGGTCATGAAACGGACCACAAGCTGGGGCTGGGATAGTACCCCAATACCCACACCCATAATCAGACTGGATACCAGTGTCCACCAGAAAGTGCTCCCCAAAGCAGGCATGGACGTCCACCCCGTGAATCCAGTGGCAGTGGCTGCCGCAGTAGTATTGGCCGGTACAATATTCACCAGATTGGTTAAGGCCTGGTTGGCGTCAACTACACCTCCTAACATCCAGTAAATTGCACCCAATAAAAATATCATTCCAAAGAACATTATACTTCCCTGCAGGGCATCAGTATACATGACACCACGTATTCCTCCAAAAATAACATAAATAGCTACAATAGCAGCCATTACCACCAGTGCTATGTTATAATCAAGCTGCAGTGTTGTTTCCACAAACCGGGCCATACCCACCAGAACTACCGAAGCATAGATGGGCATTCCAATGAAGATAACTGCCCCTGAGAAGTACTGAATAAATCGACTGTTAAAACGTCGGGATAAAAATTCAGGAAAGGTTAAGGCACTTAAATTGTGTCCCATTCTTCGCGTTCGTTTACCAAAGAATACGAAGGCTATGAATATCCCCACCAGGATGTTTAGAAAGACCAGCCATAGGATGCCCATCCCATAATTGGCAGCAACCCCTCCAAATCCAACAATAGCCGCTGTGCTGATGAAGGTAGCCCCATAACTCAGGGCCATGATGAATGGATGGGTTTCCCTGCCCGCAACCATGTAATCATCGGCACTCTTGGTCCTTCGCCATGCAATATAACCCACATATCCATTTATCAGGAGAAATATCAAAACAACAACAGTCAATACCATTAAGTCCACTTAATCACAACCTATCCTCTTACAACAATTTTATCATTATTATTAATGATTATTCAATTTCTGGCGACCCTATATAAACTTTGACTTGTGGAGGCCAGTTAATATTAATCCAGTTAAATTTATCATATAAATTAAGATTTAAATCCAGAAACCTTCACCCCATCCATCAAAATTTAAATAATGTTAACAATAAACTCCCATTAATACCCTATAGATAGAAGTTAAAATAGATAGGATTAAATCAACTTTAGATTAATGAATTAATAGAATTGGAAAAGGAAAGTGAAATAATTGAGCGAAGATGGGCCGCCTCGATTAAGAAGACCAGAAAATGGTAATGGTAAGAGAGATTCATCCAAATTGGGAAAGGCACGTGCCGATATTAAGGAGAAAGTGAGTTCTCTTAAATTGAAAAAAGGGGAGACCTCCCTTTCCAGTAAAGTTTCCTCCTTTAAACCCAACAAAATCAGCACAGGGAAACATGAAAAGGAGGGTCCCCGTAAGCTGAGAGTTCCCCACACCCAAGCTGATAAAAAATCCAGTTCTAAGGACATTAGAACAAAATTCCTTAAAACCATAGGGCAAAAACCTATTTGGAGCATTATTGGAATTATTATTCTGATTATCCTGGTTGCTGGTACGGCGCTATGGATTACTGGTGATAAAAACCAGACTAATATCAGTAACAACACCACCCAACACGTTGTTAATTCTACAAATCATTA
This sequence comes from Methanobacterium formicicum, assembly GCF_029848115.1. Taxonomy (NCBI): domain Archaea; kingdom Methanobacteriati; phylum Methanobacteriota; class Methanobacteria; order Methanobacteriales; family Methanobacteriaceae; genus Methanobacterium; species Methanobacterium formicicum. The sequence continues at coordinate 4,037 of NZ_JARVXG010000032.1, forward strand.
TAATAATGGTAATATCTCTTTTGATTATCCTGCAGGTTGGAATGTTACCAATGGCACGTCTTCTTCCCTGATTGTTTCCGTTTCCCAGGATGAAAATAACAGTTTTTCCATCTTCGAGGAAGAATTACTTACCCGGAATTTCACCTACAGAGTAGCTAAATGGCGTTCAAATGTTTTAGAAAAGGGCATAATTTATTATGAAGGTGATTTAACTATTGACAATGTCACTGCTTATGAACTGGAAGCCAACTACAAGCCGGGAGATAAGGTTTTCACCACCCGTGGAATTGCCTTACAAAAGAATAACACTGCTTATTTCATTATCTTTGTCTTTGATAAAGCCCTTCTGGACTATAAATCCGAGATGGACACAGTGATAAACAGTTTTCATGTAAATGCATAACCAATGTTATAGGTTAGGAATATTGCTAAGTGAATATTTATTATTATATCTAAGTGCGAATGAGGGCTTTCGAGAAAGGGATTTAACCAATAATCTAAAATATTTGGCCGGTGGGATTTGAAAAATGATGTGGAATGAAGAAGTTGAATCTAAATCTAGAGAGGAGATGAAAAAACTACAGCTTGAAAGGTTACAGGCTGTTGTAAACTATGCTTACGAGAATGTTCCTTACTATAAAAAACGTTTTGATGAACAGGGTGTTAAGCCCCAGGATATTAAAACCCTGGAAGACATCCAGAAATTACCATTTACCACCAAAGATGATCTCCGTGCAGCCTATCCCTTTGGAATGTTCGCTGTACCTCAAAGGGAGATTGTAGAGGTCCACACCTCCTCCGGGACTACTGGAAAACCTACCGTGTCAGGGTACACTCGTAAGGATCTGGAAACCTGGAGCGAAGTGATGGCCCGTGGTTTAACCATGTTCGGAGTGGATGAAGATGATATAATCCAGAATACCCATGGTTACGGGCTGTTTACCGGTGGTTTCGGTGTGCATTATGGTGCTCAGAACATTGGGGCCACGGTGATTCCCATTTCCACTGGACAGACTCGCCGGCAGATCGAAATAATGAAGGACTTCCAGACCAGTGTTTTGATTGTTACACCATCCTACGGACTCTACTTGGCCGAAGTGGCTGAGGAAGAAGGTGTGACTCCAGATGATCTTAATTTGAAATCCATTGGATTTGGAGCGGAAATGTGGACTGAAGAAATGCGGCAAGAACTCCAAAAACGTTTTAATGCACCAGCGTACAATATATATGGACTTACTGAGATTATGGGTCCGGGAATTGCCCTGGAATGCCCGGTGCAGGATGGATTGCATGTGATGGAAGATCATTTCTACCCGGAGATCATTGATTCTGAAACCCAGGAAGTGCTGGATGATGGTGAAAAGGGAGAACTGGTTTTAACCAATTTAACCCGGGAAGGAATGCCCATCATTCGTTTTAGAACCAAGGATGTTACCAGTTTACAGAGAGAACCCTGTTCCTGTGGACGCACCATGGTTAAGATGGACCGTATCACTGGAAGAACCGATGATATGCTTAAGATTCGTGGAGTGGCGGTGTTCCCCTCCCAAATTGAGAAGGCACTCCTGAAGATGGATGGTATTGAACCCCACTACCAGATAATTGCCACCCGCCCACATCACCTGGATGAACTGGAAGTACGGGTGGAAACATCCCCTAAACTCTTCTCCGACGAGGTTAAAGAGTTAGTTGGAATTAAGAAGAAGATTGAAGGATATATACACAATGAAATCGGTTTAAGGGTTAAGGTTACCCTGGTAGAACCAAAGACACTGCCCCGTAGCGAGGGGAAAGCAGTGCGGGTTATTGATAAACGGGAATTAAATAGTGACTAATGAAATTCATTGTCAGATGAAAAGTACTGTAGTTGGGAATTATCTCAAACACGAAAGTTAATGGGGGAATATGAGTGAAAATAAAACAGTTATCAATATTCTTGGAGAATAAGAAGGGTAGAATGAGGAATGCGCTGGATGTTCTGGCTGATGCTGGCTTCAACATCCGGGCCCTATCCATTGCTGACACCTCAGACTTCGGTATTTTAAGGTTAATTGTACCAGAACCTGATAAAGCTCAAAGTATCCTGGAAGATAACAACTTCGTGGTGAAGATGGGCTATGTCATCGCTGTGGAGATGTCAGACCAGCCAGGGGGGCTCAGCACCATTCTGGGAATATTGGATGACTCGGATATAAACTTGGATTATCTTTACGCCTTTGTGGATGAAAAAGAAGAAAGAGCCATAGTATTACTCCATCCGGAGGATATAGATGCCGGAGTCAAGGCCCTGGAAAAAGGTGGGGCCACAGTGATTCCACCGGAGGAAGTTTACGATTGGTAGTCTAACCGTATCTTCCCTATTTTTTTAATTTTCTGATTATTTAAGCACATTGAATATAAAAATTGAATTTTAAAAAAAAAATTAGAGATTCTGCAAACAGAACTTAAACCCTTCCTCAAAGGCCTCTAAATTTATAGGAATACTCTTTTCTGGCAGGTTATCCTGCATTGATTTTATTATGGTTTCTTTATCCACAGGAAATCCTGGTATGGCTGCAGCAGCACCTAACATGACCATGTTCATGGCCAGGATGTGACCGGCACCCTTGGCAATTCCATCAGCATCCAGGGCAATGACCTTCTTTGCCTGGGATTCCAGTTCATCCAGCATGGTGGATAATTCAGGGTAAGGATGTTCACTTTGCCTGATGTTAAAGGGATAAATAGTAGAGGTGTTCACAACCACATAACTATCCTCATTAATCATATTCATCGCCCGGAGGGCTTCCAATGGTTCGAAGGCCAGTAAAAGGTCAGTTTTTCCTTCTTCAATGAGGGGGCTGTGGGAGTCTCCTATTTTCATCTGGGTGGATACCACTCCTCCTCTCTGGGACATTCCGTGGATTTCACCCACCACTACAGATAAACCACTCTGCATGGCTGCTTCTCCCATGATCACCGAGGTTTTGATGATACCCTGACCACCAACTCCTGAAATGTAAATATTATAGGGATTCATTGTTTGTTCCTCCCTTTCTCTACATCTATTCTTTTGGCTCTTATAGCCTTCTCTGGACAGGTCTGTACACATACATTGCATTTTCTACACATCAGGGGATCAATCCTTATCTTACCATCTTCACTGGTGTAAATGGCCGGGCAGGTAAGCTCCAGGACACAGGTATCACAGTTTGTACATTTATCATCCTGGACATCGATAACGATGTTTTTACCCGTCTCTTTTCTTCCTTTGATTAACATGCAGGGGTACTGGGAGATAACCACCGCCACTCCCTCGTACTGGAGTGCCTTTTTGAATGATTCCCGGGAGTTGCGTACATTGAGGGGGTTAATGGTTTCCACCATTTCCACTCCACAGGCTTTTACCATTGCTGGTATGAATATTTCTGGTGCTTCCAGTCCCATACCATCAATGGGTAGTCCGGGGTGTGGTTGGCCTCCGGTCATGGCTGTGGTACGGTTGTCCAGGATTACCAGGACGAAGTTGGCTTTATTGTGCACTGCGTTGAGGAGAGGTGGTATACCGGCATGGAAAAAGGTAGAGTCACCTATGAAACTCACCACAGTTTGGTCCGTGGCTTTGGAGAACCCGCAGCTAGTTCCAATGGAGGAACCCATGGATAACAGGTAATCTGCTGTTTGGTAGGGGCGTTCAATACCCAGGGTGTAACAGCCAATATCAGTGGGAAAGATCACATCAGTTATATTCAGTTCTTCTGCTGCCTTCTTAACCTCGAAGTATGCTGCACGGTGGGGGCAACCCGGGCACAGTGTGGCCGGTCTTTTGGGAAGCCCCAGGGAAGTTTTATCATCTTCAGGGGGCATTTCCAACCCCATCATCCGGCCCACTCCTCCCAGCACTATATCTGGACTGTACTCGTATATCATGGGTAGAGTTCCGTCTAATTTACCGTGAACAGTTTTATCAAGATGGTGTTTACCCACAATTGCCAGCACCTCTTTTTCCATTATGGGGTCAACCTCTTCCACCACCAGCACCATTTCCAGGTTATCCATAAACTCCAGCACCTTTTTTTCAGGGAAAGGATGGGAGAAGGTTATTTTAAGGACATTCACCGGTAAATTGTACTCCTCCACCACATCCATCACGTAGTTAAAGGCACTTCCACTGGTGATGATTCCTACCTGACTTCCCCTACTAAGGGGATGGTTTAGGGATGAGTTATTGGAAAGCACACCTATTTCCGCCATTTTCTCAACCAGGTTACGGTGCATTACCCGGGCAGATTCAGGTACCGGTACGAAGCGCTGGGGATCCTTATCAAAGTGTCCCTTTGTCGGGGCTTTTTTAAGGGGTCCCAGTTCCACTACCCCCCTCATATGGGAAACCCGGGTGGTGGTCCTGAGAATCACCGGTAATTCAAATTCTTCCGATAACTGGTAGGCGTATTTCATGAGATCCTTAACTTCCTGGGGGCTGGATGCTTCCAAAAGGGGTAGGTTAGCCAGTCGTGCGTAGTGACGGTTGTCCTGCTCATTCTGGGATGAAAACATAGAGGGGTCATCGGCCGTGAGGATCACCATTCCTCCCCGGACACCGGTGTAGGCCACACTCATCAGGGAGTCAGAGGCCACATTCAGGCCCACATGTTTCATGAAGGTAAATGATCTGAGTCCGGAGGCAGCGGCAGCGGCAGCCACTTCCAGGGCTACCTTTTCATTGACTGAAAATTCGAAGTACATCCCTGCCTCTTCAGCCAGGACTGATAAAACATTTCCAATCTCAGAAGAAGGTGTTCCGGGGTAGGTGCTGGCCACAGACACACCGGCTTCCAGTGCTCCGCGGACTGCAGCTTCGTTACCCATCAGGAACAGTTTATCCTTCTCTTTTCTGGTGAGTATTTCCTTGATGTTCATAACTATCTTCCTTAGATTAAAGTGACAATTAAATTCATAATTTTATTAATCAGACTAGATTATTAATCAGACTAAAATATAGCTTTGGATATTTTTAGTATATAGATTTAGATATTTAGGGTTAGTTATTTGAAAATTTATGGGGACCCTTGAAAAGATTTATTTCCCAGGTTTATTCTCTTTTTTTATAGATTGTAAATGGAATATTCCTACATAATACATTCTTACAAATAAGATCCCAGCAACCCTTTATAGGTGGAGCTATTAGAAGGTATAACTGGCAGTAACAGGGATGATTGGTGTTCCAAGTCGTGATAAATGGTCTGATTTGCTATCTGCTGCTGTGTGTCTGTGGCAATGGGATTACCAGTGTTGGGGTTGGGGTGCAGTATAGGGTAAGCACTGGAAGATATTTCCAGGCGGATTTTATGACCAGGGAGGAACACATGTCCCATATCATAAAGTTCAATTCGGTATTTTTCAATTTTACCTGGTTCTAATAGGATTTCCTGGTCAAATCCCTGTCTGAATCTGGCTCTAATGGATCCCCCTGATTCAAAGTTACCCAGGTTTATGGTGGTTCCATTGGGATATACATCCATGATTCTGGCCACGAAATCCGTGTCCCGGGCAGTGCTGGCTGCATACAATTCTACGGTCACTGGACCCAATATCATGACTGGTTCCTCCAGTGCAGTGGTGGTGTAAACCAGGACATCAGAACGGTTTTCAGTGCTGATGGAGTTGATAGCATAACCCCCGGATGTAACTGGTCGGGGGTTGGCCGGATCATAGGTGTAACCATCGGAATTAGCTGTCAAGTTGGTACTGTAAGTTGAATTTACCGCACTGGAATTTAGGGAGGCATTGGTGGAGGTTAGGTTCCATTGCAGGAAACCATTACCATTTAAGGTGTTGGCCTGCCCTCGGCTGTTAAGGTAGAGGGGAGTTATTTTCATGTCCTCTGGAGGATAAGTGGTGAGGTTTATCCATTTACTCAAACCAGTGATGTAGACTGTTGCTCGAGGTAGATTTAACGGTCCATTTAAAGTACTGGAGGTGTTAGTGATATTAATATTGGAAATAGTAGTGTTATTATTGGAAGGAATAGTGTTGGAGGAGCTGGAGTTAGAATTATTAACTGTGGACTGAGGGGAGTCAGTTGAATTTTTAAGGTAGTAATTGAAAAATGCCAGTTGAGTGGCCAGTAAATCTTTCGGGGTTCCAGGAACCTGCAGATCTCCTACTGGAGATACTTGTTCCTCTGTTTCAAAGGTTCCCTCGTGTGTCCAGGGCCCTATGATCAGGTACTGGTCACTGGGTGTGGAATTCTTTTTAAGACCATTCCAGTAGAAGAGTGCTCCGGGCTGGTTAACATCGAACCAACCAGTGGTAGTCAGGACAGGGATGTTGATACCTGCAAAATCTTGGTCTGTGAACTGGATCCGCTTCCAGTAATCATCCCGGGTCTGATGTTCCAGGAACTGGCGGTAGAGAGCAACCTGTGTTCCGGTCAGCTCATCTGCCGTTGAAAGTGGCCGATGATTGAATATGGAAGTCCAGTTAAGGTTTTGAGTATTGGAATCAGAAACTCGGCCGTTGTTGACCAGTGTCCAGGGGAGAGCCCATCCCATATAGAAAACTCCCCCAATGGAGGGTACTTCTTCCATGTATCTGCCCGTGGCTGCGGTGGGTGCGATGCATACCAGGTGTGGTGGTTTTTCCCGGGCAGCCAACCACTGGTCAGTTCCCATATAATCAAAACCCATCATACCTACTCGTCCGTTGGACCAGGACTGGTTGGCCGCCCATTCAATAGAATCGTAACCATCCTGTCCTTCCTGGAACAGGAACCCGAAATCCCCTGGAGAGTCACCTTTACCCCGCACATCCTGCACCATGAATACATAGCCCTGTCGGGCGAAATACTCTCCCATACCAGTGTAGTTCATTTGAGGGTTGCTGCGACCGTAGGGTGTTCGAATCATGATAACTGGATATTGGCCCTCCTCAGTGGGCATCCAGATATCAGAAACCAGTTGCACACCATCACGCAGGGGTGTTTTTTGTCCTAAAACTGTTTCAACCGAATAATTAGTGGATTTGGTGTTATTTTTTGGAGTCTGGTTGGAGTTACTCGAGAGATTGGTGGTGTTAGAAATTTCGGAAGTGTTTTGCACGGGGTCTACAGGAGGAATACTGGAGTCCTGTTGTTGGTTTAAAAAAGAACCCGCATCTTCCAATATAGAGGTTTCATTATCCGCCAGCAAAACTATCCCTGATAAAACACCCAGAAAGGCCAGAAATGTTACAATAACCACTGCAAATGAAGTTTCTTTCATGGTCCCCCTCACTATTGGCATTAGAAAAGTTCAGTATAAGTTTACTAATAGAAGATTATTTAAGGATTTTATTATAATTAACCCTGATGAGGAAAATTAAAATCCAGGATATTGAGGTTAACTATCATGTATTCCACCGGAAAGTGAAATATGCCCGTTTGGAAATTAAAAATGGGGAACTTAACCTTATATTGCCGCCCGGGGTGAATGATTACCAGGAACTGGTGGATAAACATGAGAAATGGATTTATCAAAAAATTTCACGAATCAGAAGGTTAAGAAGTGAATCTCAAAAAAGGAAGCTGGATTTTAGTAGGAGTAGAGAAGACTTTCGAGACATGGTCACGGCCTTGGTGGATGAAATATCTTGTGAAATGGGTTTGAAGGTTAACCAGGTAACTCTGCGGCGGATGAAAACCCGCTGGGGAAGCTGTAGTAACCAGGCCAACATAAATATAAACACCCGCCTGAGATACCTACCAAAAAACCTTATCCGATACGTGGTGCACCATGAAATCTGTCACCTGAAGGTCAGAAACCACAGCAAAGAGTACTGGGATCTGGTGGCTGCAACTTACACCAACCACCCCCAATTGGAAGATGAACTGGCTATTTACTGGTTTTTAGTGAAGGATTTGGATTGATAATCCCTAAAAAGGTTCACTCATGAATTCCAATTTTGGTGGACTATATTTCTTCATGGTATAATATTTTTTATAGGAATAGCACCTAATATCTATTGATTCTATTTTAACTCTCAATCGCCATTGGAGTTTATAGAATGGATCTTTAAACTGAGTTTGAAAAATCTAAAAAAACCAGTTAACTAACTAATAATGTTTTTTAAAAGTTTAAACCAATTAACAAAATCATTAAATGCTTAAATCATGTCGGAGATGGAAATGATAAATGTAACTGTTATGCGCCAGCCTTCCAGGGATGAAAAACCCCACCCTGAAACTTACTCGGTTAAAAGAAAGGATAAAATGAAAGTCCTGGACGCCTTGAATTACATCAACCAGCACCATCAGGCGAACATTGCCTATCGCAGTTCCTGCCGGGCGGGTCAGTGCGGATCCTGTGCAGTTAAAGTTAATGGAGAAATGGCCCTGGCCTGTAAAAAAGAGATACAGGATAAAGATGTAATTGAACCCCTTAATTTACCAGTTGTTAAGGATTTAGTTGTTGATCGAAGCGAAATGGACGGTAAAGTAAAGGATATAGGCCTCTTCCTTGAGGATGAATGTGAGAGTGGTGAGTGTCCGGCCATTATCAATCCTGAAGATCTGGCCAACACCAAGAAGTTAAGGAGTTGCATTGACTGTTACTCCTGCTTATCAGCCTGTCCTGTACTGAAAGTTAATGATGAATTTGCAGGACCCTATTTCATGCGTTATCTGTCTAAATTCGCATTTGATCCAAGAGATTGCTCTGATAGGGCAGAGGAAGGTTTCGAAGAGGGGCTTTACTGTTGTACATCCTGTTCTAAATGTGTGGAGGTATGTCCCAAGGAAATCAACACCTTTGGTGGTGCCATTGAAAAATTACGGGAAATGGCTTACCAGGAAGGTATTGGGCCCCTTCCACCCCATCGCGCTTTAAAGGAACTCATTGAAAAGACCGGAAGATCCGTGGAACCCCTGGAAGAAGGTCCCATGAGGGATGGTTTTGTGAAAATAGCCAACTCCCGAGGGTTACCCAAAGATGCGGCCGAGGGAAAAGAAAAAGTTGCCCTTTTCACTGGTTGCCTCATGGATTATCGTCTGCCTGAGATTGGAATGGCCCTCCTGGACGTTCTAAACAACCATGATGTCATAGTAGAGGTGCCCAGCCAGCAGGTTTGCTGTGGTTCTCCCCTCATCCGAACCGGACAAACTGATATTGTGGAAGATCTGGTGAAAAAGAATGCCGAGGCCTTTGCGGGTTACGATACCATTATCACTGTCTGTGCCGGTTGTGGTGCAACCCTTAAAAAGGATTATCCCCGATACGGTGTCCAGTTCAAGGTAATGGATATCAGTGAGTATCTGGCAGATAAACTGAAAACAGAGGATATGAAACCGGTTAACCTGAAGGTAACCTACCACGACCCCTGCCACCTTGTTCGTGGCCAGGGCATCCGGGAGGAACCCCGTGAAATTTTAAGGAAAATTAAAGGTCTGGAATTCGTGGAAATGGAAGTCCCTGACCAGTGCTGTGGTGCTGGTGGTGGTGTGAGATCCGGTAAACCAGAAATTGCTGCAGATTTAGGCCGTGCCAAGGCAGAGATGATTGAAAAACTGGGTGTGGATGCGGTGATCACCATTTGCCCCTTCTGTGAAAATAACATCAGGGCATCCCTGGAGAGGGAAGGTCTCAACCTGGAAGTTATGAACCTACTAAAATTACTGGAAAAGGCCTATCAATAAAAAGAGGATGGTAACGTCAATACTCAGGTAATCCCTTTTATCATCATAACTTCAGAACAAACTATAAAACTAAAAAAAGGATTTGAACAGGATAACATGATTTATGTGGTTTTTGTGGAGCCCGAAACTCCAGGGAATATTGGTTTTCTGGCGCGAACCATGAAAAATTTCGGTTTAAGGGATATGGTGCTTATTAATCCCTGCCAACTGGAGAATGATTCGTATTATAAGGCTATGCATGCCCGAGAAATTGTTTCCAATCGCCAGGAGTACAGTTCACTGGAGGAATTTATCAAAATAAATAAAATTGACTTTGCAGTGGGCACTACGGGTACAGCTGGTGGAAGTTACAACATCCCCCGTATCGCCGTTACTCCAGAGAACCTGGCCCAAAACTTAAATGAAAGGGGCAATATTGCACTAATATTCGGCAGGGAAGGGGATGGCCTCACCAATCAGGAATTGGAACTGTGTGACGTGGTGGTATCCATTCCCACCCATGACGTGTATCCCATCCTTAACATCACCCATGCTGCAGCCATCATCTTTTATGAACTTTTTAAGACTGAAAAAGACTATCCCGTGGAAGAGATAGGCGAAGCCTCGGTGGAGGAAAAACAGGATTTAATCCGGGACATGAACGAAGTACTGGACCATCTGGATTACCCTGATCATAAAAAGAAGAATGCTTCCACAGTGTTTAGAAGAGTGATGGGAAGGGCATTTATTTCCGGAAGAGAAGCCCATACTCTTAAAGGAGTGTTTCGAAGGATTAAAGAGAGAATATAATAAATAGTAAAGTGGAGGATTATTAAGTAGATTAATTGAAACTTTGTAAATAAAAACTTTGTAAATAATAATCCACTTAAAAGCATCGTAAATAAAATTTAAGAATAATGTACAGATTGGATTTATCCCCAAAACAACTAATAATTAAATAACTAACTAAAAAGGGAGAATAAGGATAAAATGGCTATTTTAAGTGACCAGGATATCATAAAATATTTGGATGAAGGCAAAATCACCATAGAACCCCTGGAAGACCCAAGTAGACAGATCCAGCCATCATCAGTGGATCTCAGGATTGGTAATGAATTTAAAGGATTTCGCATAATCCGGAAGCCCTGTATCGACCCCCTGGACAAATCTGACCTGGAGTCCTACATGGAATCATTCCATTTAGAACAGGGAGAGGCATTCATAATACATCCCGGTGAATTTGCACTGGCCACCACCTACGAAGCTGTTAAACTCCCTGATGACCTGGTGGCCCGTGTGGAGGGGCGTTCATCCATGGGGCGTTTGGGTATCACCATGCACGTAACTGCCGGCTACATTGATCCGGGATTCGAAGGGAAGATCACCCTGGAAATATCTAACATAGGTAAAATGCCAGTTGCACTCTACACCGGTCAAAGAGTATGCCAGATCGTGTTTGAAACCATGACCACTCCATCACTACGTCCCTACGGACATCCTGAGCGGGATAGTAAATATATGGGTCAGGACAAACCAGTTACCAGTAAAATCAAACAGGACTACGAGATCAGAGACCGGAAGCAAACAAAATTACTTTAAATTAAAGGGATTGAAGTTGCTTTAAATGGTTTAGGTTACTTTGATTAAATGAATTAAAGTTTGCTTTATGGATTATCCGGGTATACTGTATCTTTTTGCCGGGAATAAACCCTACAATTTAATTTTATAATATTATTCACTACTAAAGATGAATCATGAGAGGATATAAATGAAAAATGAAGATGTTATGAATATTGCCAAAAAAAGAGGATTTTTATGGTCATCGTTTGAAATTTACTCCGGAGTGGCAGGATTCTTTGATTACGGTCCTTTAGGGGCCATCTTGAAAAATAAGATCATGAACAAGTGGAGGGAGTACTACCTGGTGGGTGAGGGATTCTACGAAATAGAATCACCAACCATTATGCCCGAAGAGGCACTTAAAGCCTCGGGACACGTGGATCACTTTAACGACCCAATGACTGAATGTAAAGATTGTCTGGAAGTTTTCCGGGCAGATCATGTTATTAAAGAAGCCATTGGAGAAGAAGTCGAAGGATTAGAAAACCAGGAACTCACCGAGATATTATCCGACCGGCAGATACCTTGCCCCAAATGCGGAGGCCACCTGACCCATGTATGGAGTTACAACCTGATGTTCCAAACTCTTATTGGTGCTAAAGGTAAAAAAACTGGTTACATGCGACCAGAAACCGCTCAGGGCATATTCATACCCTTCAAGAGACTTTTAAGGTTCTTCCGTGGGAAACTCCCCTTCGGTGTGGTGCAGTTGGGTAAGGCCTACCGGAATGAGATCTCCCCACGTCAGGGCGTTATCCGGCTTCGGGAGTTCACCCAGGCTGAAGCAGAGATCTTCGTGGACCCCCGGGATAAGAAACATCCCCGCTTCCAGAAGGTGGCCCAGCAAACCCTTACCCTATACACTGCCGATGCCCAGGAGAAAGATGGGGAATCAGTCCAAATCACCGCCCATGAAGCCGTGGATACCGGAGTGGTATCCAGTCAAATGTTAACCTACCAGTTATGTCTGGCTGACCAGTTCATGGAGGATCTGGGAATACCACGAGATGTGATAAGGTTCCGTCAGCACATGAAGACCGAGATGGCCCACTACGCCATTGACTGCTGGGATGTGGAAATCTACACCGACCGTTATGGCTGGATCGAAGTGATTGGAATTGCCGACCGAACAGATTTCGACCTTAAATCCCACAGTCAGTACAGTAAGGAAGATCTATCCGTTTTCATAGAATACAATGAACCACGAACCATCACCAAGATAGCGGCCAAACCGGACATGAAAAAATTTGGACCCCTGTTTAAGGGTGCGGCCCCTAAGATCATGAATTTCCTCAAAGAAGCAGATTCCAACATTATAAAAGAAGCTTTCCAGGATAAAGGTGTTTATGAGGTGGAACTGGAAGGTGAGACCTACCAGTTAACTCCGGATCTCGTATCATTCGAAGAAGTTGAAGAAACTGTAAGGGGTGAAAAGATATATCCCCATGTAATTGAGCCATCATACGGTATTGACCGTATAACCTACTCCGTACTCCTCCACTCCTTTACCCAGGAAGATGAGCGTAATATTTTCCATTTCCCACCAGACATCGCCCCGGTGGGAGCAAATGTCTTCCCACTGGTAAACAAAGATGAACTGGTGGAAATAGCAAATACCCTAATGGAAAATCTCCGTGGGGAAGGCATAATAGCTGAAGTGGACACTTCTGGAACCATAGGCCGTCGTTATGCTCGTTCTGATGAAATTGGAACACCATTTGCAGTTACCGTGGACCACCAGACCCTGGAAGATGAGACGGTTACCATACGTGAACGTGACAGCCAGGAACAGGTTCGGGTGCCTCTATCCATTGTGGCGGATAAAATAAACAACTTATTACTTAAAAAAGTGAATTTTAGTGACATCTAAACCCATATTTTATTAGTGACAATAAATATGTCCTAAAAACACTTTTTTTTATTCATATTTTTTTTATTTTCAATAGGTTTTTATTTTCAATAGGGAAATTTTAATGGGGAAAACTTAATCTTCTTATGACAATGCTTCCAGTTCGTCTTTAGGGATCATCTGGGCAATTTTCAGTTAGTTGGGCAGCGAACCAGTTTTATATCGTGTTTTTTTGGCTATGGCCTTCAAAACCTTTAATGTAGCCGTTTTGACCATTTCTTCCATATCCACAGTTACGCCTTCTTAAGAGAAAGGAAATTATGGAATTATCCATTTACATAGTACTTATATGTTCGAAGTTCTTAATTAATTTTAGAATAAAAAATGGTGATTTTAGACATAATATATATGGATAGTTTTCATTAAACTTTAAAAAAACAGTTAACCATTCAAGGTAGAAATTTTATGGAGATGAATTTATGATAGACGCACACATACATGCGGATTGCCGGCCTTACGAGGATTTTAAGAATATGGCTGTTGCCGGGATAGAGTCTGCCCTTACACTGGCTCATGACCCCCTGAGGATGAGCACTTCGGCCGTGGTCCTGGACCACTTCTACCGTATACTGGAAAACGATTTTAAACGGGCTGCAGAAAATGGTCTCACTCTTAAAGCTGCCCTTGGACTCCACCCACGGAGTATATGCCAAGATTATAAGTTAGTGCTCCGTAAACTCCCCTGGTTCCTGGATCAGGACCTGGTGATTGCCCTGGGAGAAATTGGACTGGAAACTGCTTCCAACCTTGAACGGGAAGTATTCCGAATTCAGCTAGAAATGGCCAATGAACTGGGCATGAAAGTGGCGGTGCACACCCCACGAAAGAATAAAAGGGAAATAACCATTAAAACCCTTTCTATAATTGAAGGTAACATTGATCCGTCTCTGGTGGTGGTGGACCATGTGGATCCATCCATAATCGATTTAATGGCTGATTTTGAAGGGATGATGGGGGTAACTGTGCAGCCACAGAAGATGACACCTACCGAGGCGGTGGAGATGCTAGAGAAAACCTTCGGTGAATACGGCCCCGAAAGGTTCATGCTGGATAGTGACATGAGTTCTTCACCTTCCGACCCTTTATCAGTCCCTAAAACCGTGCACGCACTTAAAATGGCTGGGTGGGATGATAAAAAAATTGATATGTTGTCTTGTAAGAATGCAGCCCAATTTTATGGATTGTAAGGATAAAAATCAGCATCTCATTGATGGAATCAAAGCAAATCAAGGTACTAATTCTAAAAAAAGATTAAAACAGACTTAAAGTTAAAAATAAGGGTTTTAAATTTAGAAAAATATTAATTATTTGTTTTCAGGAGGTAATATACCCACAAATTTCTTAATACGTTCCATAATCCCTTCTTTATCAGGCTGTACCGGTTTATATTCCTTTCCAACAAGATCCGCGGCCAGTTGCATTATTTCATTGCTTATGGGGGATGCAGGGTTTAATTCCATCACTGAACTGCCCAGTGCTATGGAACGGTCCATCTCCCGGTCGTAGGAAATAACCGAGATCATGGGTACTTCCAGTATGGATTCTATTTCATTAACTGAGAGAAGAAAATTATCATCGTACCACATGTTCAGGACAAAACCAAGGATTTCAATGTTTAGTTCGTTTAAGAGAATTCTTATCTTCAGAGCATCAGCAACAGAGGGCATGGTAGAATTGGTAACCAGTATGGCTTCCGTGTCCTCGGGTAAGGCTTCGAAGATATTTGAATTTATACCAGAAGGTAGGTCCATCAGGAAAATATTTCCATAGGCTGATATTTCTTCCATTATCCTTTGCCAGGAAACATAGTTGGGGTTAATGGTTTTCAAGGTTTCAAAATGCATACCCGTAGGTATTACCAGGGCACCCTGATTAACCTGGTAAACACAGTCCTGGACTGCTTTATCACGCATCAATACATCGTGCAGGGTTACCTCTGGATTCAAAAGTCCGGTGATAACATCCATGTTGGACATCATCAGATCCATATCCAGCATGACTGTTTCTTCACCAAAAAGGCTCAAGGCCACACCTAAATTAAAAGTAAGGGAGGTTCTCCCTACTCCACCTTTTCCAGATGCAAGTGCAATGAATCTTGACATGTACTCTCCAGTCAGTTAAAAATTAAAAATTTTTATCTCCTTCCCAGTAATCCTTCCACCAGTTTGGAGATAACTCCCTTCTTGTCTGGTTCAATTGGCTGGTACTCTTCACCTATCAGGTCCGCTCCCAATTGCATGACAGAATTGCTGGTGGGAGATTTAGGGTTTTTGATTACTAAAGGTTCTCCAAAGGCAGCGGCCCTGCTGACTTCAGTGTCTTCAGGGATTACCGCAATTACCGGCACTTCCAAAATGGTTTCAATTTCACTGATGGTTAAGAAGGTTTTATCATGCTGTTCCCGGTTGATTACTACTCCCAAAATATCCACACCCAGCCGGTTGGCTATTATCTTGGTCTTTAGGGCATCACTGATGGATGGTACTTCCGGGGTGGTGATAAGTATCATTTCCTGGGCAGCAGCTATGGCTGCCAGAGCATCCTTTTCCAGACCAGCAGGGGCATCAATTAACAGTATATCGGCCCTTTCAACCAGTACCTCCAGAGCGTTTTCCAGGCGATCCATTTTGATTTTACGAAGGCCTTCCAGTGAGATTCCAGCGGGGACCACTTTAACACCGCCCGGTCCCTCATAAATAGCATCTTCAATATCCGCATCTCCAGAAAGAACATCGTGCAGAGTCACTGACTTTCCTTCCATACCCAGTATGAGTTCCAGGTTAGCCATGGCCACATCTGCATCCAGA
>NZ_JARVXG010000032.1:27500-30000 GCF_029848115.1 Methanobacterium formicicum
AATACCCCATCATATTAGTATTAGGTGACCCAATTATGGAGTTAATATTTTTAGGAACCTCATCTGCACTTCCCACCACTAAACGAAACCATCCCTCCATTGCCCTTAAAGCCTTTGGAGAGGTGATGCTCTTTGATTGTGGAGAGGGGACCCAGCGCCAGATGGCCAGAATCAAACTGAGCCCCATGAAGGTGGATCATATCTATCTAACCCACCTACACGGGGATCATTTCCTGGGACTGCCCGGCATGATACAATCCATGGCCTTCCGAGGCCGTAAAGAGCCACTACACATCTATGGGCCTGAAGGAACTATAAAAACTGTCCAGGCCATTAAAGACCTGGGTTACTATGCATTATCTTTTCCCATACATGCTTATGAAGTAAGAGAAGGTGTGATTCTTGAAACAGATAACTATGTAATTGAATGCTGTCCTACCCACCACTCTGTACTTAACCTGGCATATTCCGTGGAAGAAAAACGGTCTCCTAAATTCCTCCGGGAAAAAGCCATTGCACTGGGCTTGAAACCAGGCCCAGATTTTGGTAAACTTCAGAATGGAATTCCAGTAGAGTTAAATGGTGAATTAATACTGCCAGAACAGGTCCTTGGAGAAAAAAGAAGGGGGAGGAAGATTGTTTATTCCGGAGATACCATACCCTGCCAGGAACTGGTTAAATTCGCATCTAATGCTGATGTTCTCATACATGAATCCACTTACGAATCATCACAGGAAAAAAAAGCCCTTGAAAATGGCCACTCCACTACCACCCAGGCCGCAGAGATTGCCAAAAAAGCAAAGGTATTTGAATTAATTCTAACCCATATAAGCACCCGTTACAAGAACAGCGGTGATTTAAGAAAAGAAGCCAGCCAGGTGTTCCGTGAAGTGACTGTGGCTGAGGATTTCATGACTATCCCCGTGGAACGACATAACCGTTAGCTTGCTGCATTTATTAACCTTCACCCTATTGAAAAATTAAACCTTCATCTATTAAAAAAATCATTCATGAATTTAAGAAGGAAGGGCATCTAATGAAATTTAGGGATATCTAAGATTCCCGCAAAAAAAAGATTGAGGTAAACTTAAATGGTTGTTGATCCTGACCCCCTGTACATTAACCTTATAAAAATAGCCATAATTCTAGTAGTTTCCCTGATCATAACCAAGTGGTCTATTTATATCGTCAAGAAAATTGGTAGCCAGTTTAATTTTGAACTCACTCTTATCCAGGTCATAAATGAGATCATCAAATATTCAGTAATTGCTGTGGCCATAACCCTCTGTTTAAGGGAAGTTGGAGTGGATATAAACGCCATAATTGTCAGCCTGGGTATTGTAGGTATAGCTGTAGGTTTTGCTGCCCGGGACACCCTATCCAACTTCATTGCGGGCATGTTCATCCTGGCAGATCAGAGCTTTAAAGTGGGAGACATCATTGAAATGTCCGGAAAAAGGGGCAAAGTGATTAAACTGGGTTTAAGGGTTACCACCATTAAAACCGATGACAACAAAATCATCACCATTCCGAACTCCACCTTTTCCAGTTCAGTTTACGTAAATTACACCTCCCGTGAAACACGTAGGGTGGAACTAAACGTTAACATCCCCTATGAAATAGAACTGGAAGAAACTGTTAACTCAATGGTTAAGGTAGCATCAAATTGCCAGTGGGCTCTACCCCAGCCAAAACCAAACGTGCTTATAAAAGAAATGACAGATACAGGTATTAAAGCCACCATCAATGTCTGGGTCGAAGACCCCTGGAAGGTAGCCACCTACAAAAGCCAGTTAGCTCTGAAGGTCAAAGAGTTACTGGTAGTTAAGGATTGCCGGGAAAATGTCAAGGAATAATGTTTTGGCCATCATAATTATTTTAGCGTGTGCCACGCTGGCCGGTAGCATAGCTATGGCCGGTTACGTGCAGATGGAAAACGTAACCCAAGCTCAGAAAAGTGTTAAGGATTATCAGGAAAAAATGAGCAACCCCGTGGATGCTCTGGACCCTACTGATCTTAAAAAGACCTATATGAATGCCAAATTAATCATACCCAAACTCGGGGTGAACGCCAGCATTCGATCAGACACTGTAAATGCCTATAATGCTGTTTATCATTACCCTGAGAGTGTTATGCCGGGTAAACCCGGCGAATGTGGTATTTTAGGGCACCGAACAACTTATTCCGGATTATTCGCTAACATAGCTTCTCTTCAACCCGGAGATAAAGCCATTATCCAGGATTTTACCCAGCGCAAGAAATACGTCTACGAGGTAACTTCCAATGGTAATGATATACGCTGGGACTATAAAACCAATCCCATCCGTTTTTCTCAGGAAGGACAGGCCAGACTGTTAATTGTTACCTGTTACCCTCCCGGTAAAAAACAGGCGGCATGGATTACCCACTTTAAACTGGTATCCACCAGTAATTTGTAAAATAGATGCCTAATCAACACAAATAATATATTAATTACCTTCTAATTTTATTTTACTCCAG
>NZ_JARVXG010000032.1:35000-49266 GCF_029848115.1 Methanobacterium formicicum
AATCCCGGATGATCCTGAAAAACGTGCCGATCTCATACTGGAAATTTATGAATACATATTCCTGGCCATGTCCCTGGGAGCAGCCAAGATCATGGGAGTGGCACCCGCCCGAGGACTCACCAAAAAATTCCTGCCCTTTGATAAATGTAAGAGACTCCTGGAAAATGTGGATCTCAAGAGCAACGCCACCATTGACTTTGCCCAGATCAAAGAAAATGCCCGGGAAATCCCCATTGAAGAACGCGAAAAAATATTTATCCAAGATTTCAACCGCATAATAGAAGTCATTACGGAAAATTATGGGAAAGTAATGGGATATGAGGCATTCCGAGCTATGGTGAGGCCTGAATTCATGGAAATCAAAAATTCCTATGGAGAAGCCATGGATAAACTGGATATCAAAGGAAAAATGCATCCAGAAATTGCTCACCTGTTCTCCTGAACCCTGTTAACCAGTTTAATGTTTTTTTAAGCCAAAAATCAGTTACTGACAATACCCCTACAACATTAATATTGGAAACCACACTTTTTTTAAAATTAAGTTGATTTGATCCCGGTTAAAAAGTTAAATAACCCGGATTAATCTAAATTTTAAACCTTTTTAAAATAACAGTTACATATCAATAATCATATTATCCCCACAAAATTAGAAAAATTACCTTCACAAAATATTTAGAAATAAGAACAGTTTATTAGAAATTAAAACGGTGATAAATTATGAACGGACCATGGGTGGAAAAATACCGACCACAAAACCTGGATGAGGTTGTGGGTCAAGAACACATTATACAAAGACTCAAACAGTACATACACGAAGAGAGCATGCCTAACCTCATGTTCACTGGACCAGCAGGAGTGGGAAAAACCACCACGGCCATTGCCCTGGCCAAAGCCATGCTGGGGGAATACTGGAAGCAGAATTTCCTGGAACTGAATGCCTCTGATGCCAGGGGTATTGAGACTGTGCGTAAGGATATTAAGAGTTTCTGTCGGTTAAAGGCCGTTGGCGCACCCTTCCGAATTATTTTCCTGGATGAAGTGGATAACATGACCAAGGATGCCCAGCACGCCCTTCGCCGTGAGATGGAGATGTACACCAAAACATCATCTTTCATTCTTTCCTGTAACTACTCCTCCAAGATCATTGATCCTATCCAATCCCGGTGTGCCATATTCAGATTCGCCCCTATCAAAGGTCACCAAGTTATCCAGAGATTGGAAATAATAGCTAAGGCTGAAAACGTAAATTACACTCCTGGAACTCTGGAAAGCATTGTCTACTTTGCCGAGGGAGATATGCGCCGGGCAGTAAACATCCTGCAGTCCACCGCATCCATGGGCGAAGAGGTGACTGAGGAAACCGTCCATGATGTGGTTTCCAAGGCCAAACCAAAAGATGTGCGTAGAATAGTGAACATGGCACTGGATGGAGATTTTATGGGTGCCCGTGACCTTCTACGGGAGGTTATGGTGGTTCAGGGAACCAGTGGAGAAGATATGGTTACTCAGATCTATCAGGAAGTCTCCAGAATGGCGGTAGACGACCTTATTGCCAGTGATGAATACATCAAACTGGTGGAAAATATTGGAGAATACGACTTCCGAATAAGGGAAGGGGCCAATCCGCGTATACAGTTGGAAGCTTTATTAACCAAATTTTTACCAAAAGAAAAGGCAGATTAGATGTTGTGGACTGAAAAGTACAGTCCCCAGACCATGAAAGATGTTCTGGGGAATAAAAAGGCCATTGAAGAGATTGAAAATTGGGTAGAAAGCTGGGATCATGGTGAAGCCCAGAAATGCATCCTCCTGGTAGGACCACCCGGTACCGGTAAAACCACTCTGGCCCATCTGGTTGCCCGTGAGTTCTCGGACCACATAGAACTCAACGCCAGTGACAAACGATCCTACGACATAATAATGAACACCATTGGCGAAGCATCAGCTTCTGTCTCCCTATTCGGGCAGGGGGGTCGTAAACTCATAATCCTGGACGAAGTAGACGGTTTACATGGTAACGAGGACCGGGGAGGGATACGGGCCATAAACAAGATCATCAAAGAGGGCCACCATCCCATGATCATGATGGCCAACGATCTTTACAGTAAACGTATCCAGAGCCTTAAATCCAAATGTCAGTTGATAAAAATAAACAAAGTACATACCAATTCCATAGTGGCTCTTTTAAAGAGGATCTGTGTCAAGGAAGGGGTGGATTTTGAGGAACATGTTCTCCGCACACTGGCCAAGAGATCCCGTGGAGATTTAAGATCAGCCATAAACGATCTGCAGGTCATTGCCCAGGGAAAGGATTCAATCACCTCTGATGATCTGAAAGCTGTGGCGGAAAAGGATGATATCAACAACATCTTCGATTCAGTGCGTACTGTGCTTAAAAGCAAAAATCCCAAGAGAATCAAGGATGCCCTGCGCCTGGAGGCCGATCCGGGTTTCATACTGGAACAGATAACTGAGAACATTCCCCGGGAGTATGAAAGGCCAGAAGAAATTGAAAAAGCTTACGATGCCGTGGCTGAAGCCGATGTATATTTAGGTAGGGCTTTCCATACCCGGCATTATGGTTACTGGAAGTACACCTATGACCTGATGGGTCTGGGGGTGGCTCTGGCCAAGGATGAAACCTACAAGAAGTTCAGCCGATACGCCAGTTCCACATTCTACAGTAAACTATCCAAGAACCGGGCAAAACGGGACTTGAGAGATAGGGTGGCCACTAAAATGGGAGCCCGGCTCCACACCTCCCGGAAGGTGGCCATTGAGAATTTCCCTTACTTTGAGATAATGTTCCAGGGGGATGATCTGGCCCGCGAACTAGCTGAATACTTTGACCTGGACGATGCCGAGGTTAAACAATTTAGAAGCAGGAAGATAAAGAAGAAAAAGGTAAAGAAAGTTACCAAGACCAAAAAACCATCAGAAACCAAAAAAGCCGCTAAAGAGTCAACTCCATCCACCAAAAGTTTATCTTCCTCAAAAACTTCAGAAACAGTTACAGATAATGAAAAGGTTACCGGTAAAGAAAGAAGGTCTAAAGACACAGCTTCATCTGCAAAGAAGGTTTCAAAAGCAAAGGACTCTAAAAGCTCAGTTACGCCTAAAGATCCAAAAACAAGTACTAAAACTACTAAACCCCGAAAAAGGAAGAGTACTCCTTCTGAAAGTGCAGAATCTGGAGATAAAGATGATTCTGGAAAGTCGGAGTCCAAAGAAAAGGGAACCCAAACCTCCTTGTTTAGTTTTCAATAAAAAAAAATCCCTATTTTTTTATTTTTCCTTTCTTATTTTAAACAGGACTTTTTTTTAATAAACGGTTTTTTTTAATAAACCGTGAAACTGTTTACAATCTTATCCATATCTGCTTTGTTCTGATTCAGGTGACCCTTTTCCTGTGAAAGGAAAGTTATTTTATATAATTTTCCATTTTTAACAAATACTATATCAATTGACTCTGATACGAACTCTCCATCCCTAAATCCACTGTAGTAATTTAGTGAATCAATTTTATAACCGGTAGCGTTAGCTATTTGAATGGTTTCAACCGTGTAATCTGCACTGTGATTTCCCGTATTTTTAGGTTCCAGTTGCTGAGCTTTTTCATAGGCAGATAAATTAGTATCAACAGGTTTATAGACTATTACCTGGTCTCCATTTAGAAATTTGGCGGATACTATGTAAGAATAGTTATAACTACTGTTGTAGGAATGGTCCATCTTGTTAATATGTGCGAAATCATACAGGAAATTGTGAGAAAAGGATAGGTAGTCGCTTTTGTAGGAAAACCCATTATCAGTACCATAAGCTTCAAAGGGATGCAAATAACCAGAAATTAAACCATATACAGCTATAATAATAACAATACTCACCCATAACATCCTCACTTTTTCCATAGGCTCACCAATTCAACTTTCTTAACCCCAAAAAACCCAAGTCATATGTAACCAGCAAATTCATGTTTTTTAAACCCCTTTTAAACCGCAGCCCCCAATGTAAACAGTACCATCACCACCAGGAAGGTGTTGGCCACCGGATCAGTGATGCTGGTGGATAAGGGTATTACTATGTTATCCGGATCCAGGCCTCTACGGTAGGAAAATGTGTTCAAGTAGAAGGCAATTAGGAGCATTATGGGAGTGAGCATTAATCCCGCGGTGGTACTGATGAATACCATTTTATCCAGTCCCACTGATCCCGCACCAAAAAACAGTGATCCCAAGTAAGCCAGAATACCTATCAGGGGATAAATGATTATGGCCAGGATTATGATTATGGCAAAATTCCTCATTGCTCCTTCTGTAGGCCTCAAGGACGATTCTATGGAACCGATGTGTAATCCTGAAGATAACCGGGCCCCCAGGATGCTTACCAGGTCTCCACTTTCCCCGGAGAACAATGGGACCAAGGCTAGAATCCCAGGACTGCTTAAAATGGCTGAAAAGCTGCCGTTTAAGATGGTACCCGCAGTTGTTCCAAATATTGAGGATAGAAACAGGGTAGGGGTGCTGTGTATGATAATTTTCTTAAGATGGCTTCCCCTTTTGATTCCATAAATAAAGCCCATGATTCCAATTACAATAAATATTGCAAATAGAACTGTTTCGGTATACCCATTTTTTATCCATAACAGTAACTGTACAGCCAAAAGGATTGAAGGAATGGTAAAAAGGTCTCCAGAAGCTGCAATTAATGGAGTGGTTACGTTATCAGGGTCCCATCCATTTTCATAACTTTTGATGGAGATCAAAATGGTGGCCGGTAGAAGCAATGCCCCGGAAAATATTCCTCCCAGCACGGAGATAACAGTGAAATCCACGATGCTAATGCTTTCAAATCCCAGAAGAATGCAGAAAGCTTTAGCTGCAAATGCTAGGAAAATAGACATTATAATGGTTAGAATTATGGCCGAAATGATGTTCTGGTTTAAAACGGGTGATTTTTTCAGTTCCGGGGTTAAGGTACCAATATGGAGGTTTGAGCCTAATCTGGAACCTAATGCACCGAATATGTTCCCTCTCATCCCGATTGCTCCAGGGATAAGAACCAGAAGCCCCGGGAGTATCTCCAGAGTATTGGTCATTCCACTCAGTAGAATACCGGCGATTAAATCCCCGATAGCACATATAAAAAGAGCGGTGAATGTTTCCCCTAAAACCCGGGATACATCTTTGAAAAAATTAGTGAACTTATTGCTTATGGTAAACGGGACCTGGAGAAGTTGTAAAGACCTTTTGGAAACTAAGACAGCTAATCTTACCATCAAGTCGAGAATGATGTGTATTGAATCGCCAATCCTCTTCAGTAGTTTCTCCGTCCATTTCACCTAACCACCCTAAAATTACAGTAATGGCTGATTTTACGAAATCTTGTACCAACAATTGTTTGAAATCATTACCATTACTGATTATAACTTGATTTTCCGACATTTCTATCTTTTTTCATCCATTAAAGTGCTGGAATGTCCTCTTTAACTCTTTCCATTACTATCATTTCAGTCAAATCTTCAACACCGTCAATTGAGCGGACTTTTGAATTTATCAATTGATTTAAGTCCTCAATGCTCTTTACCCAGACTTTAATTAGAATGTCATATTCTCCAGATACACTGTAAACTTCAGACACTTCCGGAAGCCGGGAGAGTTCCTCTTTAACCAATTCATGTTTTTCAGACTCGGTCTGAATAATGATTATGGAAGTTATCTCCAGTCCAATCTTCTGCCAGTCCGGTATTAGAGTGTAACGTTTTATTATGTCTTTTTCCAATTTTTTAAGTCGATTAGATATGGTTGCATCGGGGACATCAATCTCTTTTGACATCTGCGATATTGTAATCCTCGAATTTTTAATTAAAGAACGGAGTATAGCTAAATCTACATCATCCATTTTTTCCAACACCTTATCATAATACAAAATAAGATATATCCACAGTACTTATAAAGGTTTGGGAATATTACCAAAAATATTAAAAAAAATGAGTATTTTTCTAAATTAACCGCCAGGATTTAGAAATTTCTAAAAATTTAACTTAAATAATTGTGAAAAAAATAGTTTAATAATGGATTAGATAGACTTCCACCCATCTAATCTTCTGTAAATTCTTCATATTCCAGATCTTCTAGCTTGGTTTCCCCACTGGCAAGTTGTGTGAGTAGAGATCCTCCAGTTTCATTCCCCTTGACTATTAGTGCATCTCCGGCAGAAATCATGGTGTTTTTGTCGGGTCCATAGATCCAGGATTCATTTCTCCTTATGGCGATAACTGTCATTCCCGTCCGGGTAGCAAGTAGAAGTTCTCCTAGAGATTTATCAATTAGCTCGGATCCCTCTGAGATTTTTACTCTCATTATGACTTCATCTGACTCTTCCATAACCATTTTGAAAACAGGGTGTGGTTTCATACCTTTTAAAACCAGGTCAGCTATATCTTTTGCAGAATCAGCTATGGTTTCTGCTGCTTCCCCCACCTCAAGGAGGGCAGTTAATTTTTCGGCATCCTCCACTGTCCTGGCAGCCAGGAGGGATTCTTTCTTAATTTCGTAATTAAGCCTATTAACTTTATTTTCAAGTTTTATAACTTCTTCTGCAGCATCTTTACTATTGAATAGTAATGCAGAATAAGCTAAATCAACCATTAATTCGGACATGTTCTTCATTTCAATTAAAATGTCCTTAATACTTTTAGGCACCTTTCATCCTCCAGATATTCTAGGTCTAATAAAAATATAATGTAAGTAGTATAATGTGAACACTTTAAAAACTTTTTTCATTAATCTCCCAAAAAACAGAGATATTTCAAAAACCTGATCTAAACGATTCAATATTTATATCCAAATATAAAAAAATAAAAAAAGGAAAATGGTTTTAAACACTCCCAGAACCTCTGTAATTTAAAAATAGCTGCTTTATTACGTGGATCATAATTTTAAAAGGATAACTGATTATTTTTTTTAATCTATCAAGGTAAAGCACATCAAAATAGGATAATAAATAGTTTCCACGTTTTTATTACGCGAACAAACAGCCAAAGTTATTAATCATAACAAACATTGATCATATAAAATATCATGAATAGGGTTACAGATAAATCATCCATTCATGGGATAATAATATTGAAGGGGAGCAAAACATGAAGAAGTCTAATTTTAAGTGGGAAAAAAGACTAGTGTGTCTATTAGTAGTGGGTATGGCCCTGATAATCACTGCCGGCTCATCATTTGCCACCAGTACCATCTATGTCAGCACACAGGGAAACGATGCATGGAATGGCCTGGCAGCTAACTACGATCCAGCAACAGGAAACGGGCCTAAAGCATCCATACAAAACGCAATTGACACAGTATCTGATAATGGAACAGTATCTGTGGCTGCAGGAACCTATTATGAAAACCTGTACATCAACAAGGATGTTTATCTAATGGGAGCCAGTCCTGACAGCACCATCATAGATGGTATGGCCAAAAATAGTGTTATAAGATTATTCGGATCTACCATGGAACCATTTAACCAGTTTGACCTTACCGTAAATGGATTCACCCTTACCAACGGAAACGGAACTTATGGTGGTGGAATCTACAATTATGGAGGCATTCTATTCCTGATAAACACCAAAATCACCGACAACCACGCCACTAACGGAGGAGGCCTCTATAATTACGGAACTGCCAGTGCAGACAGTGCAACCGTAATCACTGACAATACACCAGATAATCTTTATGGTTATCCCCTCACACCTCTGACCTCCAATGACCTTTCACAGGATGTACTCCCCTCAGTTGGTTGAATGGTGTCTTAAATAAAGGAGTTATATCCGATTCATAAATTTTTTTATCGAGAAAAGGGTTTACCTTTTCCTTTATTTCATTTTTTCAAAAATAGAAGTTTTATGTTGTTTTTAGATTACCTCAATCCCTCAAGTTTTCCTGAGAAATATAAAACGCAGAGCGCATCATCTTCTCCCTTACATCAGGAATGAATCCCTCCAGAAACACCAGCATCTCTCGGGGAAGGCTATCTTCATGTTCAAAACAACATTCTAAACCTTCAATCTTAATCCATGACTCAATCCATGATATTGGAACATTTATCAAGGGATAAATCAGCTTCAGCCCTCCGTTAACAGTTTGAGAACTTAAAAGCTCCAATTTCTCCCCTTCAAGCATGAGCTCTAATATGTGTTCTACCTCCCCATCCAGGGTGAGGGGCAGTGCCACACTACCGGCACCTATCTGTTCCCCCTGAAACTGGAAAGAATCTACCCAGTCATCCCTCTTGCCCTCCTGATCCCTAATGAACAACTCCACCCCATATTTACGGGTGTAGGGTTCCAGAATAGTATACAATGTAAAATTAACACAACTTCCAGAATCAAAGAGTAATATCTTATCACGGGGGTTCAGCGCATCTTTAAGCACCCTTGAGGCACGGGTGCAGATCTTCTGGAATATCTTGGAACGATGAACCTCAAAATTGGGATACTCCCCTAAAAAAAGTTCTTCCTTTTTGCGTGAAAACCGGGATAATTTCAGATTGTTAATGTAAACCCTCTCACCAACTATACTGACAAATCTGGTTTCCACACCATTTTTCTGGAGGAATCGGACCACTTCTTGTTTCATTGTCATGAATTATAACCTGCAATTTTTGGTCATTACGAGAATTAGGTGACCTAATGTATTATAATGAGTTTTTTATTAAGGGGATTAGATAAACTTATACCCAGACAGGTTATGTAACCAAGATTGTTAGGTAAACAATTTTAGAGGGGCTTGTTATGTTTAAGATCTTCGGACGTAAATCTGATGAGAGAGGAGAGGGGGAATTTCTGGAAATAGCAGTAACTGAACCAGTGGACTGTCTGGGTGACTTTACCTTCAACTTCCACTGGCAGCACCAGGGGGAGAAACTGGACCCCAGCTGGAAGATCCCCGGGAACGATTTAACCTTTGGGGAAGTGGTGGATCATCTCAAAAATGGAGGTAATGTCCGTATTAATGGAGATGCCGGTCATCGCCTGGGCAGCAGTATGGGTGTGGACCTCCAGTACTTCGGGGGAAGCGGCAGTGACCTCCCAGTGGGGGATATTTATGTGGAAGGGGATGTAGACACCCGTATGGGAATAAGCATGACCCGGGGCAGCATCTATGTAAAGGGTCAGGTAAAAGAGCCCATGGGGAATGTGGTTGAGGTTAAGTCCCGTCAGAATGGCTACCGGCAGTTTAGAAGTATAACCGATATAGTGTCCAATGGATTGGATGGTGACAAAGTAATAGGTTGCCAGTTTGCCGGGAAGAAGTTCATAATCCATGATGGTACCGTAAAGGACACGGTGGGGGCCCGTTTAAATGTTGATGTGGACATAGTTAAAAAGGGAGATGTTGATCTTTCCACTGGCATACTCATGCGCCAGGGAAGCATCCGAATACAGGGAAATACTGGAAAAAACACTGGGGCGCTTTTAAACGGTGGCACAATAATCATCGAGGGAAATACCGACGATTTCACGGCTATTGATATGATAAAAGGAACTATTATTGTTAATGGAGATGCCGGTAAGTTTTTAGCCGCCAACAAGAAAAATGGAATGATTCTAGCTAAAAAGGGAAGTCCAATCCCACCAGCAAGTGAAAAATCTCTCCAGAATGAGGATCAACAGTTACTGATAAGTAATGGTTTTAATCCCCATGATTTTAAGAAGTTTGAGTAAATATATCTTAAGTCTCTGGGAAAATAAGAATTGGCCGAAAATACGGATTATATTATAATTTAAAGTTATAGGAAATTATTATAAAAGAAAAAGAGAAGCAAATGCCCTTTTTTAGGCCTCCCAGTGAAGATGATGCTTTTCGAACTGTTTTTCCAGTACTATCACCAGGATAAACCCCACTATTCCGGCAATGATTACCGGGATAAATGAATCCATAGTGGTGGTAATCTTCTCATAGGGTAATCGCAGGGTTCCCACCATTAGACCCACCAGGAAAGCCATGGTCACTGATTTATGGTGCTCCAGAAGATAGTTCAGTATACGTGAGAATGATAATATACCAATCAAGGCACCCAGACAAAAGGTGAAAATATCCGCGAATTTAAGCTGGTTTAAGGCCGCCAGCATGTATTCGTACTGGTTTAGAAGGAGCAGCAGAAATGCTCCCGAGATACCTGGAAGAATCATGGCACATATGGCCACCATTCCCGACAGGAATATTATGGGTAGGGTATGATTGGCCTGTATGGGGTTTAATCCCACAAAGATTATGGCAAAAACCAATCCAATAAGCAGAAATACAATGTTTTTTAAATTGAGCTCATCAACATGTTTGTAAACAAAACCTGCCGATGCTAAGATAAGGCCAAAGAAAAAGGCAAATGTAGGTGCAGTGTACACCGTTAACATTACAGTCATGATCTTGGACATGGTTAAAACTGCCAAACCTATTCCTGCCAGTAAGGGTATGAATAAATTGAAATCCCATTTTTTCAGTTCTTCCTTGGACCTGGCAAAATCACCCTTCAGGGCGGCTATTAAAAAATTGGCGTTTATCTGGCTGATAGCATGGACCAACCTCTGGTAAATACCGGTGATCAGGGCCATGGTCCCCCCTGAAACTCCGGGGATCACATCGGCGGTACCCATTAATAATCCACGTAGAAATATTAAAATAGTATCCCGGTAAATCTTTATTTTACGCATGAAATATCTCCTGTGTGTCAAATTATAATACTGAATTAGTTAACTTGCTTGATTATTTATTTAAATCTATTAAATATTCAATTATCCTTAATCTATTAATAGATTATCCAATTGATAAAATTTATAAAAACACCAGAGGTTTGTTTTTTAATGTTCAGTTTAGTAGAATTTTTAAGCCAAACAGCAATCCATTTAATAGAATCATTAGGTTACTGGGGTGTTTTCCTGGGTATGACCATTGAAAGCGCCTGCATACCCCTCCCCAGTGAAATTATAATGCCCTTTGCCGGTTACGTGGTGTGGGAAGGTAAAATGACCCTCTGGGGAATCACCCTGGTGGGTGCCCTGGGAAACCTTTTCGGTTCACTCATTGCCTATTGCGTGGGACTGAAGGGTGGGAGACCGTTACTGGAGAAGTACGGTAAATATATTCTCATAAGCGAAAGTAAACTGAACCTGGCTGATGAATGGTTTGAAAAATACGGTCACGAAGCAGTGCTCATCAGCAGAGTACTCCCTGGAGTCCGGACATTTATCTCTCTTCCAGCGGGAATTACCCGTATGGATCTGAAAAAATTTATCTGTTACACCTTCTTTGGATCCATTCCCTGGTGCCTGGCCCTGGGATATGTGGGAGTACTTATGGGCCCCAACTGGACAACCTTAAAGGGTTATTTCCATTACCTGGATATCATCGTAGCTATTGGTGTTGTGGTGTTCTTAGCATACCTTATTTACCATTACCGTGGGAAAGAACACATTGAATAAACCAGTCCTACCATTTTTAAATTTTTAATTACCCTAAAAAAGTCAGCTGCAAATTTTTTTATGTTACGTATTAAATCCTATTTTTTAAAAAAATTGATATATTTATATAGTAGGATCCTTACTATTAATCGCTGAATAAAATAAAATCAGGAATTATTATGAAGGCAGGTGTATATAAGTGAAAAGATTTTGGCTAACACTGCGCATTTGGTTAGCTACTGCACTGCTATTTGCTGTGCTTTATGCCATAATAGCGGTTATTTGCACATTTTTGGGCTTTGGAACACCCTTAATATTTGCCATAATGTCAATT
Source organism: Methanobacterium formicicum (assembly GCF_029848115.1). Classification (NCBI taxonomy): domain Archaea; kingdom Methanobacteriati; phylum Methanobacteriota; class Methanobacteria; order Methanobacteriales; family Methanobacteriaceae; genus Methanobacterium; species Methanobacterium formicicum. The sequence continues at coordinate 46,787 of NZ_JARVXG010000032.1, forward strand.
GTGGTGGTGTTCGCCCAGTACATGCTAGGTCCCTCCATGGTGGAACGGGTTATGCACGTGCGTTACGTGTCACCCCAGGAAGCACCCAATCTACATGCCATGATCGATGAACTGGCCATGAACGCCGGAATACCTAAACCAAAGGTAGGTGTGGCGGAAACCACCATCCCCAATGCATTTGCATTCGGAAGAACCAAAAAAGATGGAAGGGTCTGTGTCACCCGGGGTATTCTGAACATCCTGGATGAAGAGGAGTTAAAAGCAGTTCTAGGACACGAAATTAGCCATATACGTCACAATGACATGGCGGTTATGACCCTCATCAGTGTGGTGCCCCTTATCTGTTACTGGATATTCATCAGCACTCTCTTTGGAGACAGTGACAGTGATGCCGGAGTAATTGGAATCGTAGCCCTGGTAGGATATCTATTGGGTCAGTTACTGGTCCTTTTCGTGAGCAGAGTCCGGGAGTACTATGCCGATCAGGGAAGTGTGGAAATTGGGGGTAAACCCCACAAGCTGGCCAGTGCCCTTTACAAACTGGTATACGGATCAGTTAACCTGGATAAAAGACAGGTAAAGGAAGTGGAAGGAGTTAAAGCATTCTTTGTCAACGATATCTCCGATGCCCACAATGAAATAAGTGATCTTGAACAGCTGGATCTGGATATGGACGGAAGTATCAGCGAAATGGAACTAGCCGAACTCCGTAACATGAAAACCAGCATAGGCACCGGTAGTAAAATCATGGAATTACTTTCCACCCACCCTAACATGGTAAAACGGGTTAAACGTTTAGCAGAGCTAAGCAACACCTAATTACCATCCATTTTTTTATTTAAAAACAAAGTTCCATAAAAACAAGAACTAAATTTTGACCATTTAATTGATATAATTATTCAGAATTCCTAATTTTATAAAAAAATAACTAATTTCATAAAAAAAGAAAAATAGAGTGATGAATCCACTCTAAAACCAAAAATTCGAAGTTAATACTCTTTTACTATCCCCACCACATCGCTTCGAGGAAGCCAGGTGTCCAGTGGTCTTTTTTCAACGGTAACTACTTGTTTCACCCCGTTTATTACTCGCACCTGGTTGCTGACTATTTCCACCTGACGGTTGTCACTTTTAAGGTAAACCTGGCTGCCGTTGAGCTCAGCCACCCTCTTTACAATGAGATTGTATTCCGGGTGCTTGGCCACGACCAGATCGCCGACTTTAAAGTCACTGGTCTTCAACACGATTATTTCCTGTCCATCCTGCAGTGTAGGTACCATGGATGTTCCTTTAACTGTGGCCGGCATGGGTAGCTGGTTTTCCCCAAACTGGGATGTTACCTTCACTTTTACCGTGTAGTTGTATTTGCTGGCAATGTTCTGCATATCGGTCTGTATGGAGCCTACGCTACTATCCACATCCTGAACATCCACCAGGGCCTTTTCCTTCATTTCATCCAGCATGGCCTCCGGAACAAAAAACGATGAAGTTTTAATGGTCACGGCAGTTCCATTGGTATCCACCGTGATTCCAGTGGCACTGGAAGGGAGGGACATTATAACTGCAGCACCGGCTACCAGTAAAACTACCAATAATCCAATGAGTCCCAGTATTCCAATTTTGGCTTTCAATTAATAATCACCAGCCATTAGTGTGTCAATAATTTCCTTTGTATCGTTAAGATCCAGTTGTCCCGGTGCAGACCCACCATCCAGTGATGCATAGGTGAGTGGAGATCCTAAAAGGGGTGCTACTACCCGGGTGTATCTGCCCAGTTCCCCCATTGCTATGCCAATGGTGTTATCATTCTGGTTTACTACCTCCAGTACATTTAGGGTATCCTGCCTGTTCTGGGGCATCACCGAGAACTTGGCTATGGCTCCCAGTTCCCTCTCCCTCCTTACAATTTCCAGAAGTTCGTTGCGGGGAGGAGTTCTCTCAAAATCATGAAAAGATATAATAGCTGATTTAGTGGCCCTAATGACTTCAGAACGTAATTTTTCATTGGTTTGAAGTTCAATATCCACATAGTCCGCATAATCGGCAGCTTCTACCAGTATACCAGTTCTTTCCGATTCAGATCCCATGAAGTATCCTCCCTCTTCTCTCATTCTGTTGGTGGCAATTATAGGATGGTTTATTTCCTCCATTAGATGGGTTACACTTTGTGGATCATTATCCAGAAGGGCATCAATGCGAAGTTCCACCAGGTCAGCACCCAATTTAATCGCCTCTGTAGCCACTTTCAAAACATCCTCTCTGTCTTTTTTCAGTATGGGAACACAGATTAATGGTTTCGGAGTCATTATCATCCACATCCGGGACATATAATAAATTTTTAATATTTTTTAGAACATAGGGAATTCTATATACTGAAACGGGTTTAAAATATTCACCGCAATGTTATTTATTCGTCATCCTACTAAAAAAATATTTGTAAGATTTAAGAGCTGGCTCTGTCAAAAACTTGGGGGTTAAAT